>USFC01000018.1 GCA_900553865.1 uncultured Clostridium sp. | reverse complement strand
ATCTCATCTCAAAAAAGCCAATGCAGATCGATGTGCTGGTCAAAAATGAAAAACATGTAAAGCTCAAAAAGAATATCGGGAGCGTCTTCCGGCAGTACAATATCATAGAGTACAAATCACCAGAAGATGGCAGTGGAACAGGAAGACAGCGGCATATACTACCTCATCGGGGATGCCATCCCAATACAGCTTGTCATAGTCCCAAAGCTGTCAAAGGAGCATAACTACTGGCTGAATAATTTAAGGAATGACCTTAAGGCAGGCAGTGAAATCAAAAAAATTATAGAGTGGTGAAGAAACAAAATTATTCTTACCAGATGAGTATTATCAAAAATTAGATGATAATATAGCAAGGGCTATCGAAGCAAGAGATGCAGAGGTTGCTAGGATTAAAGGGCTTAGTAAAACTCAGCAAAGTAATGTTGCTACTGTTGTAGCTGGTGTGGACATTCGAACAGGAGAAGTGTATGTAGGGGTAAAAAATACTAGAGTTTACAAAGGTAATGCTACATGTGCAGAGGATATTGTATTTAGAGGTTTAGGTGGAAACACAAATGCCAATATCATTATGACTCCTGCTATTAGACCAGGAAAAAATGAGGTTATACCAGTTTGTACTAGATGTCAAACAAAGTATCCTAGAAATCAATTTGTGAAAGGAACAACATTTCAATGAGTGAAAAATATAAGGAATACTGTATGAAGTTCAGTAATGAAGAAATAAGAGCGTATATGGTAGATTATTTGATTAGTAATTCGATGGATAATAAATTGATTAAATATTTGTCAGAAGATGGCGATGAAATTCAATTTAATACATCGGAAAAAATAGGAACTATAGTATTTGATGGAGATGACGAAAATTTATTTATTAACTTTTATGGTATTCATACATCAATTTTTGTGGATGATACAGAAATAATGTTTATTGATGAAAATTCCAAAGGAATATATACTTCTGGTGATGTTTATAATAATGTTGTATATGAAGGTAATTTGCGAGATATGAGCCATGAAGAAATGTTAAAGATGTTTTCTGATATTATTTTATGTTTTTATGATGCAGAAGATATATCAATATTTCAATTGGATGTTCCAGAGAATGCATATAAAAAATATAATTATTATGAACCTCATAGATTTATTATTGAGGTGAAAAACAGCAATGAAATACAGAAAGAAAGTATATATGAGAATATAACTATCAAACATTGACTAATACAGAAGTAGAAGAGGGGATAATAGAGAACTATCCAATGACTGTCGAAAACTAATCTCAAAAGGCGGTATTTCAGATATAAAACTGGTCAAAAAAGCGGTAATGTTAAAGAATGGTACAGAGTACCGAATGCAATAACAAAGACTGCGGATGGGAAATTAGTGTGGTTAGAAAATGGAACAGATACTGCGGGATTAAATCACATTATTACTGAGCATGCTGACGATTTTCTAAATAAAGGAATAACGCAAGAGCAAATTCCTGATTATGTAATGAATGCACTAGAAAATGGAAAAATCGTTGGATATCAGGGAAGAGGTACTGGAAGACCTATATATGAATTTACATATAACGGAGAAATTCATAAAGTTGCTATTACAGTAGGTAATAATGGATTTATAGTTGGTGCTAATCCAAAGTAGAGAGGAATGTGTATGAAAGTAATAAAAATCAAATTTGAATATGGATGCTTCCCTGTGTGGATTTATGGTGAAAATAATGAATTGATAGAGAATGATTTGCCACCATATTTAATAGGAGATAGTGATATAGACCCTAAATTTTTAAATATTCAAAAAATATATGATAGTTTGTATTTGGATGATGGAAAAGAATTCAAATATATTGGATTTAAAGAGGCTGAAAAGAGAGAAAATTTTTTCGGAGAATTGCTTTTGGTAATCAATCTTCTAAAGAATAAACTGAATGATGAGTATATCATTGAGGATAATATGGATTTTTTAAAGAAAACTATTAATTAAATTTATTATGGTTATACTTTCGGACTCTCAACAACCTACAACTCTTGCACGTCTATTAATTAACCATCATGGCTGTTGCGAAGCAATTAAGAATCCATGATGTTAATTAATAGACGCTAGCGAAATTTTGCCGAGTTGGGTATACGAACGAACATAGCGAATTTAATATGCTGATGTAACGCACTCTTAGCAACAAGAAAAAATGTTGCGAAAGGGTGCGTTTATTATGCGTGTTAGGAAAGTAGATTCAGATGCCATCAAACTGTATGAGGTAAAGGTCAAATTCTTCGCTCCACGCCAAATACAGCGCCGCTTACTTGCGGCGCTTGTAACACTCAGCCGGAAGGTCTTTTGACCACGGGGTATTATTACCCGCGGTTTTACATGGGGCTGCCGGAGGGGGAGAAAAAGGAGCTCGGGGAGGTTCTCTCCTGCGGGATCTGCTTTGACGGGCGCTATTATGCGGTCAGTGGGAGATGCACCGTTGATAGAAAGAATTTCATCTGCTATGATGTGGTCACGGGGACAAGGCTGTCGCTGGGTGACAGGGTCACATACGAAGGCAGGGGGAAACAGCTACGGCTTTGCCCCTGCAACGGGAAACCTGATGTACTGCATGACGCTGGAAGAAAAGCTTGCGTACATCTTTGACCCGGGGCAGATGGCAGTGGATTTTGTGACAGGTGTTGTGATAGGCGAGGCGGTTGACGGGATTGCGAATAAGCTGCCTGACGCATGGTTCAAAAAAGGTTTTGGTAAGGAGAGTGAAATTTGGGATTCTCAGGTAAGTGGGGCTAGAGGTGAATACTGTTTTGGCGTGGATGGGAATGAGATTCCATGTATAACTGATTATTATGAAGTGGATAATATTAATATATATGATGTGAGTGGATTAGGTGTGAATGATGTAAAAAAATAATAGATGCTAATAAGGTTATTGTTTGTGGCTGGTGTTTTAGTGAAAAATCACAACTTCTTCTTCAAGCATTGGGAAAAGGAGAATAATTATGAATACTGATATGACAAAGTATTGTTTTCAGCATTTTGAGAATGCATATAACATAGGGTGGAAGAATAATCATAAAAGCAGTAAACAAGAAGATTATGGGAAAGAATTTATTGAGAAGTTGAAAGTGTTTTGCCAATATCCCGTAAATAAAGATTTGAATGGAAAATTTAGATATTTGGATGCGAAAGAAGGGGGGAAGTGTGTTACAGGATTTGGGGAGATTCGTATTATAGATATAAAAAATAACATCAGATATGCTGCACCAAATATTATTGTGCTGGATATTTTGGATGGGTTGTATTTCCCACCCAAGGAATTCATAGATGCTGTTATGGACTGTCCGGAATATGCCTCGGAAGAATATAAGGATTTTATTAGAGCTTATACAGAACATAATTTTTGGGGAGAAAATAAGCAGGTAATAGAAAATATAGAAACAGCATGTCTGCTTATTCAACAAGATCATAATTATTTTAAAGAATTTGTATTGGAGAATAAGGCGATCAATATAGTCACAAAAAAAGGTTCACTTTTAAATTATGCAATTCAGTTAAAAGATAACGAGATAGCAGAATGGCTGATTGAAGAAAAAATAGATATAAATTCTTTTGACGGGCTAGAATTACTAACAGCATTAAAGATGAATAATACCAGAATTGCTTTGCAATTATTAAGACATGGAATTATTACAGATGGTGATGAAATGAAAAGTAACCCATTATTGTTTGCGATAAAAATAGGAAGTAGGGAATTAGTAGAAGAGCTCATGACGAAGCATCGGCATCTTGTTGCTGTATATACGAATGAATATGTGAAAAATTATACGATACTTGATATTGCAAAGCGTTATAAAAATGATCAAATCATACAGACTGTAAAAAAATATTTATGATGTTGTTATACTGTTAAAAACGGGAAGCACAGACCTATGGCGGACTGATCGAGCCGGTGACATCCGGTAAGGCAAAGGGCATGCAGGGCAAACAATAATGAATAACAAAGGAGACAGATATACAATTATTGCAGGTGGAACATCACGTAATATTTGTAAGGCTATATGTCAGCCATTGTTAGAAACAGATGGATTAACATTAGGTGGTCCTATTTAAATAGATAATTCTAAAGAATGTTCCTTGACTGAACTGATTCAAGAAAAGTGTATCTTAGATAAAGATTGGATTGATAATTTGACGAGCTATTATGATGGTGTTTTTGATGAAAATGATGGTTATGTTGATACACCTAAAGCTGTTGCGATTAAGCTGTCTAATGGAGATGAATTTTGTGTTGAATTTCATCCTGGGGATACGATATATTATATAAATGACATACAGATTGGTTGCACAGGATCATCTTATATGATTAGAAATATCTCGTTGGCACAATTTTATGAATATACAAGTAATATGAATGATATTGAAAAAATATTTTTACTACCAATGGTCAAGATTACTTTGGAAGAAAAAGATGAGTTAGCAAAGGTAATTAAGTTGATATTGTCTACAGCAGATTTACAAGGATGTAGCATAGAGGATGTGTGTACATGTGTTTTAGAAAATAATCTTGAATAACTATTTTTGTCTAAATTATGTTTCCACTAAAGGACATACACCAACCTAAAATTATTACAGCCTTTATATTAACTGTAATTACTCTCACTGAAGGCGATTCATTCATGTAGATTAATGATTTTAAGACGAGATTTGTTCTCTGGGTGTACATAAGGACATTCGAAATCAAAACTGAATATTTAGTTCCAATATGGTAAACTTTTAAGCAGATGTAACAGTCGGCTTTGGGAAGTGTATTCATTTTTCGGGGTAGGAGCATCGGCTTGGATAATTATAAGAGTAAAGAGTCTTTGTCAAGAGTGGTAGTACAGCTGGTAATATTGCAAAGAATCTTGATACAAACAATATATCAAATATGACGAAACAAGAAATTATTGACGCTATTCCAGATAATTGGAAATATGCAGAGCATAATGGTTTTGTTCATATAAAGGATGAAGCAGAGAAAATACGTATTAGAATTGACCCACCAGATAAAGTGACACAATATCCACACGTTCATGTGTATGATAATGATGGAAATTTGTTAGATAGTTTGGGAAATATTGTAGATAGAAAAAGTCCTGATGGACATATACCGTATAAAAATTAGGAGAGCACGATGATACAAGAATTATTAAAGAAAATCGAAGATAGCTATTATTGGGATGCAAGAGTTAAAGCGTTAGATTGTAATTACTTTGGAGATGAAGTAAAAGTAGTATTTGAGGATGATGAAAAGGATATCACATACCATTTTGCAGAGTGTTATAAAGTGAAAATTGATCATGCAGTTGAATGTCCTAAGTACGGAGCCTCTAAAGAACTTACTCTCTCTCAGATTCCGTATTTTTTGCAGGATGTAGAATTAAAAGAGATAGAATTATGTCAAAAAAAATATATGGAATTTAAAATAAATATGCATCCTATTGAACTGTTAATAGTTTGCAAAAAATTTAATATTTATTAGTGTTATACTTTCGGACTCCCAACAACCTGTAACTCCTGTCTATTAATTGACCATCATGGCTGTTGTGAAGCAATTAAGAATCCATGATGTTAATTAATAGACGCTAGCGAAAAATGAAATAAGTTATATGCAGAACAATTTTTTTTGTGTTAAAAGAGCATTAACAGATGGTGATTTAAAACAGTTTGAAACTGAATACAATATTGCCATGCCATTGAAAATAAGGGAACATTACTTAAAATATAATGGTGGATATCCAGAACGAAATGTTTTTTGCTCAGTGGAAGATGAAAGGCAATACATTGTTAATTTTTTTAGAGCTAAATATTGGAGATGGAGAGCAAAAAATTTGTAATTATAAGGGGATTCATGAATGTTGAAAGAGTTAGAGGAATTTATACAGAATAATCAAGATGATATTATTGTTACAGGAGGGATTACAGATGAAAAAATAAATGATTTGGAGGAGAGTTTGGGATTAGAATTCAGAAAAGAAATAAGAGAATATTTACATCAATACGGTATCATTATAGGATATGGTGTTGAAATATTAGGATGTGGGAAAAATGGTGAGTCTTCTTTAGTCAAAGAAACGGAGCGATTTAGGAAATTAGGATTATCAGATGAGTATATTGTGATTAGAAATTCAGATGAATGGATTTATTGTTTCAATAATAATGATGGTATAATATCAAGCTGGGATAGAACTGAAAAAACACATTTGATAAAGTCAAATAACTTTGAACGGTATATTCTAGATGAAATGGTAGACGCGAAAGATGAGTGGGATTGATTACATAGATGGTATATCCTCTGGCTTTGAGGAATGAATAAATCGGATACCAGTAATGCTCAGTGGCTTCCATGCCGAAGATACAAGAGGAATTGCCGATATTATTGAAGATAAAACTCATAAGAGAATCAGCAGGTAGAATCCTCACTTCAATGCGGGTTACAATCTGGTTAGATATACGAAGTACAGCACATATGCTGCCAACATCCAGCTAATACACAAAATCCTGCAAAGCAGAGGGAGCAGTCTCAATGAACGAAGTCACAAGTGCTTCAAGAGTGGTGACGCACACCTCTATCTATTACAGGATAATTGTGGTATAGGAAGGTTAATATGGTTAGTAATTTATTAGATGAATATGTATTAAATGTATTGAAAATAGTGGATGGAGTGATGGGAGAAAACAAGACATAACTCAATGGATTCAAATTTTGACAGAAGAAGGATATATTGTTAATGAATATGCAAAATCAATTTTATCTGAATTAGGGGATTTACAAGTTAGAGTTTCTAGTGATAAAAATCACTTAGGGGTAACAATGCATTTTAATCCCGTAAATGCCGCAAGTGGTGAATATGATAGAATGGAAATATTTAATCAAGCAAGCAATGAAGAGTTATTTCCAATAGGTGAATGTTATGACTGGGTTATTTATGTAAGTGATAGCAAAAAAGTATATCTTGGTGATTGGATGAGCTTGTCGATTGCGGGAGATACAATAGAAGATTTTTTGAACAATATATTCAATCCTCAATTTCAGTTAAAAGAGATATACACAAATAAAAATTAGGAGTGTAATGATAAAATGATATTAGAACCAGCTGTGTACTGATAACGTCAGCTGGCTCTTGCTTATCAGGGGAACCCATTGTAGATATTCATGATTTTGATTAGAAGGAGCGAATAATAATATGGATACTGTAGGAATAAAAGTGATATCCCGGAATGAAATTAATCGTTGTATAAAGATCCTGAGAAAATATTGCAAACTTTCAATTGGTGAAATAAAAGAGGCAATTATTAGCAATAATTATGTTGTTGAATGCAGTTATGTAAAAGAGGAGGGGATTGTAAATATTATTAAGTTATACAAGGAATTATGTGATAATAACATTCAAGCTCAATTGTATGAACATGAACGAATAACAAATGTTGAGTTTCTTGAAAATTTGGTTGAAACATATTATGAAATAAATGAAGAAATCGCTGACAGAATCTGGATTAAGGAGTAAAGGAATTGATATGAGAGATAAAATAAAAGATATAGAATATTTTAACACATTTATAAATGAAGATTTGGCAAGAGTAAAAAAATTTTCTGATAAACTAGAAAATGGAGAGGTAAAAGAAGATAGAATACTTCCTGTGAAATCAAAAGTACATGACTTAAAACTTGGAATAATGATAGCTGGATATTCTAAAGGCGATGAGTTAACTTTATTGGAAGAAGAGTATTTAGACTTGTTAGCAGAATGGGAGGAAGTTTGGGAACCAGAATATTATAATAAAAATTTAAAGATGATTTCTTTGGGTATTTTATTTCAGGTAGATAGAGCATTTGTAAAAAAAGTAAAAAATATGTCGAAAAAATAAAAATAAGATAATGTCGAAAGCGGTCGTACGATTTTTCTTGCGATTATGATAAAAATATGTTAACATAAGACTATGCAATTTGAAATGACAATTGCATGATATTTATCAAAAGCAAGAATTGAAATGGAGAAGAAAGGTAATGGAGTATATAAAAATAAAAGATGCAATGATTCCATTAAAAGTACAGACATATAATAATTCTAAAAGTTTAAAATTGTATTTTAAAAATGGAATATTAAAAATAACCAAAACGCCATATACTTCACAAGCTACTGTAGATGCACTTATAGAAGCATATAAAGAAGAAATATATGAAAACTTTATAGACATACAAGCAAAGGCAAAAGGAAAATGGTCAGACAGGAAAGAAATGCTATATAAAGGTGAAAAATATAATATAGTTAAAGAATATAATGAAAAAAATATTATAAAAATGAGTGTAAATGAAAACGAAAAAATAATAAAAATAGAACTTCCAATACAAATAAAAGGAACAGAAAGCGAAGAAGACTATATTTTAAAGGCAATGCGAAAAATGCTAAAAAATGCTACAGAGCTAATTTTACAAGAAAGACTTCCATATTGGAGTAAGAAAACTAAAATAGGGTATTCAAAAGTAATAGTAAAGGATATGACGAGTAAGTTTGGAAGTTGCATGCCATATGAAGGCCTATTAAAGTTTACTAGCAGGTTAGCAATGTTAAAACCAGAAGGAATAGATGCAGTAGTAGTGCATGAGTTATGTCATATGACACAGCCAAACCATAGCAATAAATTTTATGAATTAATAGAAAAATATCTTCCAAACTATAAAGAAATAGATAAATATTTAAAAAGTACAAGCATTAAATAGTACAGGCAAATTAAAGCTTGTGCTATTTTTTATATTATGGGAAAGTTTAGCAAACTTCTATAGAATATAAAAAAGTAAATTGAAAAAGCTAAAACCTATTTATTTAAAGTTAGAAAAAAATATATAAAAATTCATAAAATTGTTTCTTTTTTTTTGCTCTTATGATAGAATGATAAACGAAAATAAAATAAACAAGGAGGACTATGTACATGCCTGATTTAAAGTACAAACGTGTTCTATTAAAATTAAGCGGAGAAGCAATAGGAGGGCAAGAAGGAAGAGGAGTGGACGCTAAAACTTTAGGAAAAATATGTGACGAAATAAAGAAAATTGTAGATTTGGGTGTAGAAGTGGCAATAGTAGTAGGTGGAGGCAATTTTTGGAGAGGCAGATATGGACATCAAATGGAAAGAACAACATCAGATTACATGGGAATGCTTGCAACTACAATGAATGGCTTGGCACTTCAAGACTCACTAGAAGCAAGAGGACTAGATACAAGACTTCAAACTGCTATAGAAATGAGGCAAATTGCAGAACCATATATTAGAAGAAAGGCAACAAAGCATTTAGAAAAAGGAAGAGTAGTTATATTTGCTTGTGGAACTGGAAATCCATTTTTTACAACAGATACTGCAGCAGCACTTCGTTCAGCCGAAATAGATGCAGAAGTAATATTACTTGCAAAAACAATAGATGGGGTATATTCAGCAGACCCAAAATTAGATAAAAATGCAATAAAATATGATGAAATAACATATTTAGATATTTTAAATAAAGACCTAAAAGTTATGGATTCAACAGCAACATCACTTTGCAAAGATAACCAAATACCACTTATTGTATTTGGAATAGATGAACCAGAAAATATTGTAAAAATAGTAAATGGTGAAAAAATAGGAACATATGTAAAATAGAGGGGAAAAATGATAATATTAATATTATTAAATATATTTTTTATTATATATGCTTATGTAAAATATTATAAATTTCCTAAAAATATAGAAGACAAAACTAAAGAAATAGAAGCTGAAGATTCAATTGTAATAGGTTATATAAATGATTTGAATTTTAATAATAATTATGATTTAATTTTAGCAGAAATAATAGATTTAAATGTAAAAGGCTATATAAAAATAAATTATGGAAAAGAAAGCCTTGAAAAATATGACTACACAGTTAGCTTAAATATAGATATGGCTTCAACTAAGTTAAACAGATATGAATTATTAGCTTTAAATTTTTTGTTCTCTAATAAAATGGAAATAACAAAGGCTGAACTAGAGGAAAAAATAAACAATATTTATGAACTATATAATATTCAATTTAAAGAATTAGAAGAAGTTTTAAATGAAAAAATTACAAAAGAAAATATAATAGATAAAAAGAAGGAAAAGGTATTAACAAAAACAACTAAATGGACAATAAAAATATCTATTTTGTTAGTTTTAGGAATAAGTATTTTAAATGCAATTGGTGCTTTATATTTTTCAAGAATATATGTATTAATATATGCTTTTGAAAAAATAGTATTAGCAGTAATGCTACTAAAAGCAAATCCATATACAGAAAAAGGAAAAATTTTAAAATATAATCTTGAAAAATATAAACTAGGACTAGAAGAAAAAGAATTTTTTACAGAAAATGAAACAATGGAGCAAGCAGTAGTAAATAAAGAATTTGCAAATTCAATTGCTTTACATATAAATACACAAGCAAAAAATACCTTTATGGATAATAAAATATTACAAAACTCTCATGAAGTTTTGAAAAAGACAATAACAAATACCATACTAATTCTTTTTGCATTAGTAGTGTTGATGTTATTAGTAACAATAATAATGGTTACACTATCAAAAGGTGCTCTAGCATGGCTATGCATATTTATAGCTATAGGAGGAGCTTGCATTGCAGATGTAACATTATATAAAAAGAAATAAAGAAAAGGAGAAAAGAAAATGGATTATACAAGCATAGAAGAAAGAATGAAAAAAACAATAAGTGTTTATGAGGAAAATTTATCAGAAATAAGAGCAGGAAGAGCAAATCCTGCAATATTAAATAAAATATCAGTAGAATATTATGGAACAGCAACACCAATTAATCAAGTGGCAGGAATTTCAGTTCCAGAAGCTAGATTAATAGTAATTCAACCTTGGGATATGAGCGTACTAAAAGAAATAGAAAGAGCAATACTTGCTTCTGACATAGGAATAACACCAAATAATGACGGAAAAGTAATAAGATTGAACTTCCCAGAATTAAACGAAGAAAGAAGAAAAGAATTAGTAAAAGAAATAAAGAAAATGGGAGAAGAATCTAAAGTAGCAATAAGACAAGTAAGAAGAGATGGATTAGATGAATTTAAGAAAATGCAAAAAGACTCAGTAATTACAGAAGATGACTTAAAACAAGCTGAAGAGCAAATTCAAAAATTAACAGACAAATATGTAGAACAAATAGACAAAGTAACAGAAGCAAAAGAAAAAGAAATAATGACTTTATAAAATAATAGAAATACTCTGCGAGGTACATTTCTTATCCTTACAGGAATACCATAGGAAAAGAAGTGTCCCCGACAGAAACTAGAGCAAGATAGGAGAAAAAATGGAAAAAGAAAATATGCCAAAACATATTGCTATAATAATGGATGGAAATAGAAGATGGGCAAGAAAAAAAGGATTAGAACCTAAATTAGGTCATAAAGAAGGTGCAAAAACCTTAGAAAAAATAGTTCGTTATGCCAATAAAATAGGTCTAGAATACATTACAGTATATGCATTCTCAACAGAAAACTGGAAAAGAACCAAAGATGAGGTAGGGGCGCTTATGCTTTTGCTTCAAAACTATTTAGATGATTATAGTAAAAGAGCAGATACAGAAAATATAAAAGTAAAAGTTTTAGGAGATATTTCAGCCTTATCAGAAGGAATGCAAAAAAGCATTAACAAATGTATGGAAAGAACTAAAAACAATACAGGAGTAACCTTTAATATTGCAATAAATTATGGTGGAAGAGATGAAATCGTAAAAGCAGTAAGGAAAATCTCAGAACAAGTAAAAGAAGGAAAAATAAATATAGAAGATATTAACGAACAATTAATATCAGATAATTTATATACAGCAGGAGAGCCAGACCCAGATTTACTAATTAGAACAAGTGGTGAGCTAAGAACTAGTAATTTTTTACCATGGCAAATAGTATATTCTGAGTTTGTATTTGTAGAAAAAAATTGGCCAGATTTTGAAGAAAAAGACTTAGATGAAGCAATAGAAATCTACCAAAAAAGAAATAGAAAGTTTGGAGCAAAGTAAGAAAGGAATGTAACATGGATTTAAAAAGATTATCATCAGCAATAATAGGGCTTCCACTAGTGGCAGCAGTATTAATATTTGGAAATAAATATTTAGTAGATATATGTATAAGTATAATAGCAATAATGGCTTTACATGAGTATTTTCATTGCTTTAAAGAACAAAATGAGAAAAAGAATTTAAGTTGGATAGCATATATTTGTGCAGCCTTAATATCTTGCATACATATAATACCTTCAGAATATGTACTAAAAGTAATAGCGGCAACTATACCAGTTTCAATTTTAGTATTGTTTTCTCAAGTAATAGCAAGTAATATGAAATACAACATAAAAGATATAGCAATAACATGTTTTGGAATTTGCTATATTGTAATATTTTTAATGTATATTCCAATAATTCGCGAAATGGAAAATGGAAGAATATTAATATGGTACGTATTTTTTGCAGCTTGGGGAACAGATATATTTGCATATTTAATAGGTAGAAAATTTGGAAAGCACAAATTTACTCAAATAAGTCCAAACAAAAGTATTGAAGGATGTATTGCTGGAACTATAGGAGCAGTTGTAGCAATGCTAATATATACTTTTATATGTAATACATATTTAGGAATGAATTTTAATTATTTATATATAATATTAATAGGAATAGTATTAAGCTTAGTAGGTCAAATGGGAGATTTAGCAGCATCTAGTATAAAAAGATATACAGGAATAAAAGATTTTAGCAATTTAATTCCTGGCCATGGAGGAATGTTAGATAGAATAGATAGTGTTATATTTATAGCACCATTTGCATATTTTCTATTCATGTTAATATAAAAAGGAGATAAAAAATTGATTAGCTTTATCATAAATGCTTTAAAAATAATATTTGTATTAGGTTTTCTAATTTTAATACATGAGGCAGGGCACTTTTTTGTGGCTAAATTATGCAAGGTTGCAGTTAATGAATTTTCTATAGGCTTTGGACCAATTATATGGAAAAAGCAAGGAAAAAATACAAAATATGTATTAAGGTTAATTCCACTTGGTGGTTTTGTAAACCTAGAAGGTGAAGAAGAACGTTCAAATAAAGAAGGCTCTTTTAGCAATGCAAGCATACCAAAAAGAATGGCAATTATACTAGCTGGTGGAACAGTAAACATTGTTTTTGCATTAATGGTTTATTTTATATTAATGACAAGCCTTGGAAACAATACATCTTTGGTAATAGATTCAACCATACCAGAATATGCAGCAGCTAGCACAAGTATTGAAGAGGGGGACAAAATAGTAAAAATAGATAATAAAAAAGTGCATACCAAAAATGATATAGATAAAGCACTAAAAAAGGCAGAAGGAAATACAATGCATATAGTTGTAAAACATAATGGAGAAAATAAAAATATCTATTTAGAACCAACCAAAAAAGAATATTACAATACAGGAATATATTTAAAAGCGATTAGTTCAGGAGATTCTTGTAAAATTGTAGCAGTTGCAGCAAATAGCAGTGCAGAAAAAAGTGGAATAAAAGCAAATGATGAAATAGTAAAAATAAATGGAAAAGAAGTAAAAAATCAAACTGAAATAGTTGAAATAATGAACCAAGAAAAACAAAATGATATGGTAATTACAATAAAAAGAAACAATGAAGAAAAAGATATTACTATAACTCCAAGCGTAAACTATGAATATTATTTAGGTGTGTACTTTAAAAAAGCTGAAAATACGCTTGCAAATAATATGTATTATGCATTTTTTGAAACAGGGGATTTTGCATTTTCAATTTTTGAAAATTTAAAAATGTTATTTACAGGAAATGTAAGAGTAGACCAATTTATGGGGCCAGTAGGAATAGCAGAAGTTGTTGCAAAAACCAACAAAGTTCAAGATTTTGTAAATATACTAGCACTTATTTCTTTATCTTTGGGAGTTACAAACTTACTTCCAATTCCAGCGTTAGATGGTGGAAAGTTTGCACTTTTAGTAATTGAATTAATAAGAGGAAAGAAGATTAGTGAAAAAGCAGAAATTAACTTACAATTATTAGGTTTTGCATTTTTAATTGCATTATCTTTATATATTACTTACAATGATATACTAAGAATTTTGTAGTATAAAAATTAAATCTTTAAAAAATAAAAACAGATGCTTTTAAGGAGGAAGAAGAAAAAATGGAAAAAAATATTGAAGAAACAAATGAGAAAACTATAAAAAAACCAAGAGCAGATGTAAAGAAAAAAGTAGAAGCTTTAGAAGAAAAAGTAGAAAATTTGTCAAATGAAATAATAGAAGATAGAAAAGCTAGTAAAAGAGAATTTAATAAAACTGTAAAAAAACATGACAAAGAAATAAAAGATTTAATAGAAGAATTTAATAATGCAATACAACAAATTAGTGATAGAATAGACGAAAAAGATAAAGAAAATGAAAACAAAATAAATACTAAACAACAAAACGAACAAACTCAATTTGAAGAACTAACAAAACAAATGAATGATGTGTTTGTGAAAATCCAAGAAGAAATTGAGGAACATAAAGAAAAGCTAGTAGAGTTTGAAAAAGATTTAAATGTAAGACAAGAAGAAAGTATAGAAAACAATAAAAAGAAATTAGCACTTGAAATTGCAAGTGTGCAAAAACAGGCTGATGAAATAAAAGCAAGTTTAATTGAAAAGGAAAGTGAAATAGAAGAAAAAGGCAAAGAAACATTTGAAACTTGGAAAAAAGAAAACAATAAAAAACAAGCAGACTACAAAAAGAAATTAACTCAAAGTGTTAATTTAGGAAAAGAAGAAATGGCTAATAAAAGCCAAGAAATGCTTCAAAAGGTAGAAGAATTAAAGGCCTTTTATGAAGAAGGACAAGCAACTATTGAAAAAAATACAAAAGAAGCAATAGAAGAACAAAAACAATTACAAGAAAAAAATGAACAAGAGTTAGAAGAAAGCTTAACAAGAGAAATTGAGGACTATACAAACCATATAGACGGAAAAATTGAAAAGCTAGAAGAAAATACACAGAAAAAAATAAATGAATACAAAAATAAAATAGAAGAGCAAAAATATTACTATAATTCAACAATTGAAGAGTTGGTAAAACAGATAAATAAATTAGAAGAAGAGATTTTAAAGGTTGATAAAAAAGTTGAAGATGAATTTAAAGAAGAAATTTCAAAACAAAATGAAGACACTATAAAGCAAATAGAATTGCTAAAAAAACAATCAAACAAAAATGTAGATTTAACAAATAAAATTTTAAACAACTTAAAAATACAAGTTGATAAAAAATTGCAACAATTACAAAATCAAAATATAAAGTTAAAAGAAACACTACAATTAGGCTTACAAAAAATGCAAGAAAAGACTAAAAAACAAGATGAAACCATTAAAGAATTGGTATTAGAAAACCAAAAGATGGCTACAGAGATTAAAAATATAAATTCAAAAAACACATTAACAAATGCAATGCTAGAAAAACAAATAGAAACAATATTAAAAAAGCAAATGAAGTTAAATAAAGAGGCAAATATTAGTAGAAATAGCGCTGCAGCAAGAGTAGTGGAGGTAAATAAAGAACCAAGAGTAGAAATAGCAGAACCACCAAAAGCAAAAATAGTTCAACGTAGAATAGAAATGGTAGAACCAAAAAAACAAGTTGCAGGCAGTATTACAATGCCAATTGAAGAAAGTAAAAAAACAGCAAAAAACTATTTCGAAGATGAAGAAAATTCAATGTTATTTAGAAGAAAGAAAGGAAAAACACAATTATTAGGGCTTTTTAACACAGAAGATGACATATATTAAAAAACTTAGGGGGCTTAATTTATAAAAATGGATGGGGCAGCAAAAACATTAAAAGAAGTATTTAAAGACTTTTATTCAAACAATAAAGATTTGCTTAGTTCTACCGTAAAAAATGTAAATTTGTTTAAAAAAACAAATACCTTAGAAGTAGAACTTAATGTAGATAATAAATTAAAAATAAAAGATGTGTACAATTTTGAAAAATACTTAGAAACACGCTTCGGCATAAAAGAAGCGTGTATTAAGCTATTTTTTAAAGAAAATATGCATGAATTAGAAAACAATGAAAGCGTTTGTGAAACAAATAGCGAAGAAGATAATATTTCAAAAGAATGGCAAGAAATAATAGAATATATGGCAGTAAAGCATCCTATGACAAAAGCAATTTTAAATAATAGCAATATAACAATTGACCAAACTCAAGCAAATGTAATGCTTTCAATGAAAGGAAAAGAATTTTTAATTGCAAAGAAAATAGATGAAACCTTATCAAATTTGTTATTTAATATTTATGGTAAAAAACTAAAAGTAAACTTTATAGAAAATATATCAGAAGAACAAATAAGAAAGCAACAAGAATATGCGAAAAAACAAGAAGAAGAGCTTATAAAACATATGCAAGAAGAAATAAAACATGTAGAAGAAAATAGTCAAGAGCAAAATAAGCCATCAAAAGAAAATGTAGAACATACAGAAGTAGCAGGAGAGGAATTCTTTGGAGGAAATATACCAGTTCCAGATGAAGCATATCTTTCAGAATTAGAAGAAATGGAAGAAGAAAATAATATAATACTAGGAACTGCCTCAAAAGCAAAAGAATGCAAAGTAAAAATAAAAGATATAGAAGCAAGCAATAAAAGAATAACAATAGAGGGAAGAATTGTAGAATGTACAGCAAGGGAAACTAAAACAGGTAAAGGAATGCTTATATATGACATATATGATGGAACAGGAATAATTACTTGTAAGTCATTTACTAAAAATATTGAAGAAGGAAACGAAGTAGCAAATAAAATAAAAAATGCAAGTGGAATAAAAACAATAGGAAAAGCAGGACTAGATTCATTTGCAGGTGATGTTACAATTATGGCAAATACAATATTAGAAGTAAATGGAGAAGATTTTCCAAAACTTCCTACAGATGATGAAGACTCACCATTAATTTTAGGAATGCACCCAGAAATAAAAGAACCACTAGTAAAAATACAAGATTTAGGCGTAGAATCTGGAAATGTAGCTATAGATGGCGAAGTTATATCTATGGAAGATAGAGAACTAAAAGGTGGAAAAATACTTTTAAGTATTGCTGTATATGACGGAACAAGTACTATTACATGTAAGGCGTTTTTAACAAAAGAAAATAGCAAAAAAATAATGAGCAAAATAAAAGAAGCAAAAGGAATAAGACTTGCAGGAAAAGCAGGAATGGATACTTTTGCAAACGAATTAACAGTAATGGCAAACACTATTATAAAATCAAATGGAATAAAAAGAGAGACAAGAATGGACAATTCCCCAGTAAAAAGAGTTGAACTTCACATGCACACTCAAATGAGTCAAATGGATGCCGTAACACCTGTTACAGACCTTATAAAAAGAGCAATGAAGTGGGGAATGAAGTCAATTGCAATTACTGACCACGGAGTTGTACAAGCTTTTCCAGATGCACACAAAATGTTAGGATATGATAATCCAGACATGAAGGTTATATATGGTGTAGAAGCATATTTGGTACCAGACAAATCAAATGTAGTATCATTTTCTAAAAATCAAAATATAGAAGACTCTACATTCTGTGTATTAGACTTAGAAACAACAGGACTTTCATTTAGAACAGAAAAAATCACAGAAATAGGAATTATGAAAGTTAAAAATGGAGAAGTAATAGATAGTTTTTCAACATTTGTAAATCCTGAAAAACCAATACCACCAAAGGTTGTAGAAGTAACAAATATTACAGATGATATGGTAAAAGATGCACCAACAATAAATGAAATATTCCCTAAAATGTTAGAATTTATTGGAGAAGATAGTATATTAGTTGCACACAATGCAGACTTTGATATAGGTTTCTTAAAATACAATGCAAAACAATTAGGTTATACATTAGAAAATACATATTTAGATACATTAAGACTTGCAAAACTATTATTTCCAGAATTCAAAAGATACAAATTAGGAATGATAGCAGACAAATTAGGGATAGTTGTAGAAGTAGCACATAGAGCATTAGATGATGTAGATACAACAGTAAAAGTATTAAATGTAATGTTTGATATGCTTAAAGAAAAAGAAATATATACATTAGACGATATAGATAGAAAATTTGAGGTAGACTTTAAAAAACTACCAAGTTACCATGCAATTATTTTAGCCAAAGACTATGTAGGTCTAAAGAATCTATATAAATTAGTATCAATATCACATTTGCACTATTTTTATAAAAAACCACGTATATTAAAATCAATTTATAAAAAATATTCTGAAGGTTTAATACTAGGAAGTGCCTGTGAAGCAGGAGAATTGTATAGAGCAATTGTAGAAGGAAAAGACGAAGAAGAAATAGAAGAAATTGCAAAAGACTATGATTACTTAGAAATTCAACCTACAGGAAACAATATGTACATGGTAAGAAATGGCACACTTCCAGATGCAAGAGCGGTAGAAGATATAAATAGAAAAATTGTAAATCTAGGAGAAAAACTAGGAAAACTTGTAGTTGCAACTTGTGACGTTCACTTTATGGACCCACAAGATGAAATATATAGAAGAATATTAATGGCTGGACAAGGCTATGAAGATGCAGATGAACAAGCGCCACTTTATTTAAGAACAACAGAAGAAATGCTTAAAGAATTTGAATATTTAGGACCAGATAAAGCCTATGAAGTTGTTGTTACAAACACAAATAAAGTATCAGATATGTGCGAAAGAATAAGTCCAATATCACCAGAAAAATGCCCACCACACATTGAAGGCTGCGAGCAAACAATAAAAGATATTGCATTTAGCAAAGCACATGAATTATATGGGGACCCACTTCCAGATATAGTACAAGAAAGACTTGATAAAGAGCTAAACTCTATTATAAAAAATGGATTCTCCGTTATGTACATAATTGCACAAAAACTAGTATGGAAATCTAATGAAGATGGATATATAGTAGGTTCTAGAGGATCTGTTGGTTCATCATTTGTTGCCAACATGACAGGTATAACAGAAGTAAATTCACTTCCGCCACATTATAGATGCCCAAATTGTAAGCATTCAGACTTTACAGATTATGGCTATCAATGTGGATTTGACTTACCAGATAAAGATTGTCCAAAATGTGGAACAAAAATGGTAAAAGACGGAATAGATATACCATTTGAAACTTTCTTAGGCTTCAATGGAGATAAAGAGCCTGATATAGACTTAAACTTCTCTGGAGAATATCAAGCAAAAGCACATAGATATACAGAAGTAATATTTGGAAAAGGAACTACATTTAAGGCAGGAACTGTTGGTACAGTAGCTGATAAGACAGCATATGGATATGTTAAAAAATATTACGAAGAAAGAGGAATTCCAGTATCAAATGCAGAAGTAATAAGAGTATCTGCAGGATGTACAGGAATAAAAAGAACAACAGGACAACACCCAGGAGGAATTATAGTTGTACCAAAAGGTAGAGAAATATATGAATTTACGCCAGTACAACATCCAGCAGATGACCCTAATTCAGATATTATAACAACACACTTTGACTACCACTCAATAGATCAAAACTTGTTAAAACTAGATATACTAGGACACGATGATCCAACAGTAATACGTATGCTTTATGATTTAACAGGAATAGACCCAACAAAAGTGCCATTAGATGATAAAGAAACAATGAGTATATTTAGTTCTACAGAGGCATTAGGAGTAACGCCAGAGCAAATAAATAGTAAAGTAGGAAGCTATGGAATACCAGAGTTTGGAACAAAATTCGTAAGAGGAATGCTTGTAGATACTAAACCTAAAACATTTGACGAACTAATTCGTATATCAGGGCTATCACATGGTACAGACGTGTGGCTTGGAAATGCACAAACATTAATAGATGAAGGAACAACAACACTTCAAGACTCAATCTGTTGTCGTGACGATATTATGATTTACTTAATAAAAAAAGGTGTACCACCAAACCACGCATTCAAAATAATGGAAACAGTACGTAAAGGAAAGGCATTAAAAGATCCAGCAAAATGGGCAGAATATAAAGAATTAATGAAAGAGCATGATGTACCAGATTGGTATATAAAATCATGTGAAAAAATAAAATACATGTTTCCCAAAGCCCATGCAGCAGCATATGTAACAAATGCATTTAGAATAGCATGGTATAAAGTTCATATTCCAAAAGCATATTACGCAGCATATTTTACAATAAGAGCAGATGCATTTGATGCAGATGTAATGTGTAATGGAAAAGAAAGAGCTAAAAATAAAATGAAAGAAATAGAGCTAAAAGGAAATGGAGCATCAAAAACAGACCAAGATACATACCAAGTACTAGAGCTAATATTAGAATTCTATGAAAGAGGATTAAATTTCTTACCAGTAGATTTATACAAATCAGACTCAAAAAAATTCATAGTAGAAAATGATGGAGTAAGACCACCATTCAACAAAATACCAGGATTTGGAACAGTAGCAGCCGAAAGCTTAGTAGAAGCACGAAAAGACGGAAAATTCATGTCAATAAACGACCTAAAAATAAGAGCAAAAATAGGAGACAAAGCAATAGAAGTACTAAAAACAACAGGCTGTCTACAAGGTATGAGTCAAAGTAACCAATTAAGCCTATTTGACTTTTAAACCCAAAAGAGGTAAAATATAAAAAGTTAACATAAAAGACAGAGACAAAAATACCAACATTGAATCTCTGTCTTAATTTTTTGAAAAAATAGGGACGGTCCTGTTTGACACATCTTAAGATGGGTGTCAATGGGGACGGTTCTTCTTGACACATCCTGAGATGTCAATGGGTTGTCAATGGGGACGGTTCTTTTTGACACATCTTGAGATATTAACGAGAAAAGACTTTTTGTCAATGGTTGTCAATGGGGACGATTCTTCTTGACAAATCCTAAGATATTAATTAAGAAGAGAATTTTTTTCAATAGGAAAGGAGGAAGTATGATAAATATAGATGCAGATGCAATTTTTTCAGTAAAATCTTTTATAATATATTTGATTGCAATAAATATAATAACTTTTTTAGTAATGGGATTAGATAAATGGAAGGCTAAACATGGCTCTTGGAGAATTCAAGAAGCAACATTATTTACTCTAGTATTATTTGGAGGAGGAATTGGCGGAATATTAGGTATGATAGTATTTCATCACAAAACAAAAAAAGCAAAATTTCAAATAGGCTTTCCAGCAATATTATTAACCGAAGCGGCATTAATTATTTATGGTTTTGTCGTAAATAGTAGAATGTAAAATTATGTAAAATGCTAGATGAATAATATTTTAGAAAAAGGAAATATACATAATGAATTGTTAAATCGACTTATTTCGACATGTGGAAAACAATGTGAATAACTTTGTACAAACACATCAGTAAAAACAGTTATTCACAGAGTTATCCACATTATCCACAACCCTGTGGATAATATTGAGGATAACATAAAGTAACACAAAAACTGAAAGCAGTCAAACCAAGTGTTCGCAAAGCTTTCAGCGTTTTTATTTTTTGTAAAGAAGTTTAAAATATAGGTATTGACATATTTCTAAAACATGATAAAATATTACCATAAAATGCGATGAAAAAGAATGAATATAACTTCAATTAAAAGAGAGCTAATGGTTGGTGGAAATTAGTAATATGAATTATATGTGGAGCTTTGGAGCATTAAAAAAAAGAGAGGATAGAAATTTCAATATAATATGTTTATTTATATATTCGAAATCAATATCAATTAGGGTGGAACCGCGGAAAAAAATATTTCGTCCCTAGCTTTATAGGCTAGTGGGCGTTTTTTGTATTTAAAATAAAACAAAATCTACTAAAATACAACAATAACCACAGCCGAAAAAAATAAAGGAGGTTTTTTATATGGTAGATTCAATGGAAAAAATTGTAAGTTTATGCAAAAACAGAGGATTTATATATCCTGGTTCAGAAATTTATGGAGGTTTAGCTAATACTTGGGATTATGGTCCTTTAGGTTCAGAGCTTAAAAACAACGTAAAAAAAGCTTGGCAAAAGAAATTTATACAAGAGTGTAAATACAATGTAGGATTAGATGCCGCAATATTTATGAATCCTGAAACTTGGGTTGCAACAGGACATGTTGGAGGTTTTAGTGATCCATTAATAGATTGTAAAGAATGTAAAACAAGACATAGAGCAGATAAATTAATAGAAGAATGGGCAACTCAAAATGGTCAAGACTTAGTTGCTGATGGTTGGTCTGATGAGGAAATGATTAAATTTATGGATGATCACAATATAAATTGTCCAAACTGTGGAAAGCACAATTTTACAGGAATTCGTAAATTCAATCTAATGTTTAAAACATTCCAAGGTGTAACAGAAGATTCAACATCACAAATATATTTAAGACCAGAAACAGCACAAGGTATATTTGTAAATTTCAAAAATGTAATGAGAACTACAAGAAGAAAACTACCAACAGGTATAGCTCAAATTGGTAAAGCCTTCAGAAATGAAATAACACCAGGTAACTTTACATTTAGAACTCGTGAGTTTGAGCAAATGGAATTAGAATTTTTCTGTAAACC
>USFC01000017.1 GCA_900553865.1 uncultured Clostridium sp. | reverse complement strand
CGCTCTTCCGATCTCACATCATCCTTTTGTTTGGATGATTTTTCTATTATTTTCAGGCAACCCAAAAAATCAACCAGATTTATTTCTGATTGATTTTTGTATCACCTATTCACTTTAGTTCGAACAGATACGTCATTGGTGCGGATGAGAGGACTTGAACCCCCACCCTTTCGGACTAGATCCTAAGTCTAGCGCGTCTGCCAGTTTCGCCACATCCGCATTTCCTATCGACATTATTTATATTAGCACATTTTATTTCTTTTTGTCAATAGTTATTATAAATTTTTTTGCTTTTATTTCTTGCTATACTACTTCAAAAATACCTAGTACTTTTGAGGGATTTTTTTGGCACTTTCGGTGGAGAAACTATTTTATTACTTCACTCATTACTTTTGCAAAATATTTCATGCTATTTAAGCATTGGTCCATTGTATTTCCTGTTGCTCCTACTTCTATTATACATGCTGCTTTTGCTAAATGTTGGTTATATCTGCTGTTTCTCAATATTATTGGTTTAAATAATCCGGGATATAGTTCGTTTGCCTTTTCTTGCACTTTTATTGCAAACTTTAAATTTTCATTCCAGTTTTCATGTTCTAGTCCGTCCTCCGTCTGTTCCTATTACAAACATAATTTGTGCAGCTTGTTCTTCTCCTATTTGAACTGTTGGTGCATAATTATAATCTCCTATTGCATCTCTATGTAAATCTATTACTATGTCTGTATTGTTATATTGTCCTAACAGATTTTTTACTGTTGTTAAAGACCTACCATATGAACCATTGTATGCAGGATAGTCATGATATGTATTATCATGAATTACATTATATCCATAACTTTTTAATTGATTTGTAAGTTCTGTTCCAACTCTTACCACATTATAGTTGAAATCTGTAGTCCTATACGTTCCTGTTTGTATGTATTCAAATTTTTCGCTTGGAGTATAACTTTCGCAGGTATGGGTATGAAATATTAATATGTTTTTATTGTTCACTGTTATGTCTGGTTTTAACATTTCTTCTGTCAACTCATATTCTGTTTCATTTCTTACTTTTACCCCATTATATTCATTAGTAAATTTTGTAGGCACATTGCTTTCTAATACTTTTGTTTCTAAGCCTGTCTTTGCTTGCTCTATGCTTTCACTTTGCTCTTTTTGTTCATTAACTTTAACTTTTTCATCATCACTTTTTTTCACTTCTTTTGGTTTTATTTCTTTTATCATTGCTAATTGCTTAGATACTACATATTCTAATATATTTATTTTTCTTATTTTTTCCTCTAAATATTCTTCTTCTCCGTTTACTTGCTTCATCATTGGTATTGTCTGTTCTAAGCAAATTTTTAATTTGTCCTTATTTAAAATATTTTGAAAGTTTATAGCTTCTTGGCTATTTACATTTTTTGCTAGTTCTGTTATTAAAAATAAGCTTACAAGTACTATTCCTAGTTTTATTCCATATTTTAGAATATCTTTTTTGTTTAGAATTGTAACATTTACCATATATTGTTTTCCTTTCGTACAAACCTATTATATATAAGTATATGCTTGTACTTTTAGTTTTATGCAAATTATCTCCTATGAATGTTCAAAGAATTTCCTATAATATAAAAAAGCTTCCTAATAGTTTATTACTAAGAAACTTTTTTGTTCACTAATTTATTTTTTTATTATTTTTTTCCAAGGAATGAAGTAGATAACAATTACTTCTACCACAATTATTATTATTTGCATTATTATGAACAAATATACTGGCATTGATATCATTTTGGTTTCTGCTTTTTCTTTGTTATTGTCTGTATTTTCTTCTTGTTCTGGTTCTGGTTCATTTTCTATTACTTCTTTTGCTTCTTTTATGACTTTTATTGTATATGTTTTTGATTCGTGGTCTTCTGCTGCAAGCAATAATTTTATTGTATTTTCTCCTTCTATTAATTCATCTAATCCTGTTACAACAATAGAATTTGTATAATCGCCTGCATCTTTTTGTAAATCTATTTTTTGAATATCTGCTGCAATATTGCAGGTATACTCGTATGTATCTTTGTTAAATTCAGGAGAAATGCCAATTTCTACTTGCTCTCCATTTTCTTTTATTCCTTTTAGTGTTATGGCTGATATATAGAAATTATCTTCTACTTTTGCTTCTACTTTAGTTTTAGTAGTCGTTTTTGTGTTATTTGTAGTATTGGTAGTATTTTTACTTGTTGCAGTTGTAGAAGTTGTTGTCTTCGCTGGTGGTGTTTCTACCACTTTTTCTTTAATTGTAATACTTTTGCTTAAAGCTTTTGTTACCTCTACTGGGTCTGCACCTGTTGTACTTGCATCTATTGGTGTTACTGTAATAGTCCCTGTTCCTACTGACTTTGCAGTTCCTGTTATTGTCATACTTCCTTCTACCCATTTTGTTCCACTTGTACTAAGTGAAACGTTTGAATTTCCACTAATAGAAACTTTTCCATTAATTCCAGATATTGTTATACTAAAACTATCTCCTACATAAGCAGATGACTTATTAATGCTCATTCCCATTCCTGCCGCATGTATATTAGTATGAATTCCAATTACTAATATAGTTAAAATTATTGCAAAAATTGTACTATTTTTTATTTTCTTCATTTTTCTCCCTCTTTACTTTAGTGTTATTTTTTCCACATCCATAATATCATTTTTTATTAAAGTATAATCTAATGCTGATATTTTATTATCTCCATTTACATCTGCTGTAAGTTTCATATTAGCATCTGTTATTTTCTTTACATCCATAATATGATTTTTTATTAGTGTATAGTCTAAGGCTGATATTTTTCCATCTCCATTAATATCACCATATATTAAACAATCATATTCTTTTAGTACTAATTGATGCTCTTTTTCTTTGATTACTAATTTTGTATTAGTTCCTATATATTCTTGATTTTTGTTAGTTTTTTCAATAGTTACTGTTAAATTACTACTTAAATTAATATTTTTTAAAAAATCGTCTATTTTTACTTTTGCCCCAATACAACTTATTTTATTGTTTTCAACTTTGTATTTCTTTATATCTATTTTTATATCTTTTGCAAGCTTTATTACATTTACTTTTATTTCATTTGATATTTTTTTGTCTTTCCACGTAACTTTTATAGTTGCTGTTCCTTCTTTTTTCGCTGTAATTTTTCCTTCTTGTGATACCTCTAAAATATCTTTATTATCACTTTCCCATACAAGCTTTTTATTTTCTATCCAACTTGGAGTGACTTTTACATTTAATATTTTAGAGCTTCCAACTAATATATTTTCGGTTTCTTTTTCAAATTTTACTTCTTCTTTTTCTACATTTATTGTTACTGTTTTATTAATATTAGGGTTATCTACAGATGTAGCTGTTATTTTTGCAACTCCTATTCCTACTGCTTCTATATTTCCATTCTTATCTACTTTTGCTATTTTTTCATTATTTGTTGTCCATTTTACCTCTTTATTCTTTGCTGTGTTTGGTCCTAAAGTTACTGTTACTTTTGCTTTTTCTCCTGCTAATAAATTTATGTTTTCCTTATCAATTGTCATACTACTTATTACGTCTTCTTTAGGTCTTAATTTTAAGTACTCGACTATTGCATCACCATCTGCTTTTGCTAATTTTTTCAAATCTTCTTCTGAATCTAGAAATTGCACATCACTACTATTCATATAACAATGTTCTATTAAAACTGTTGGTATTCCTGAACCGTCACTAAAATCAGCTCCTAAATCTTCTAAACTATCCCCTCTCATAGCATGACGAATGTCTGCATAATAATCTGCCTGACTTCCGTCATAGTATTGATATCTTGGTTCATGGTCATTACACAATTTGTCATTTACAACTCCATTATTTTCTATTCCTAATTTATTTAAATTAGCTAATATTTTGTTTCCTAAAATTGTCATTCCTTCTTTGTACTTTGGAAGTTCTGTTCTACTTGTTACAAAAACATTAGCACCTGTTTTAGTATGTGTTTTTTCATCATTTATGTGTATACTAACATATAAATCTGCGTTATTATTTCTTGCTACCATTGCTCTTGCTGCCAAATCGCTAGCATCATTGTTAGGGAAATTTACTCCATCATGTGTTAATATAACATTTACACCATAATATTTAGAAAGTTCCTCTTTTAAATAATTGGTAATTTTTAGAGTCACATTCTTTTCAACAAGGTTATATTGTCCATTTGCACAGCCTGTCCAATTTGCACCATGTCCGCGGATTAAGTACTATTGTTGTTCCGTCTACTCCTGTTGCTTGTACTTTTGAATATAATGTAATAGCTATAAATATAAATACTGTATATAATAATATTTTTAATTTACTTTTCATTTTTTCCTCTTAATTTACTTATTATATTTAATAGTAATTTTATTTAATATTCTTAATTACTTCTTCTATTTTTAGAGTTTCTTGTTCTCCTGTTTGCATATTTTTTAAAGTAACTGTATTATTTGCTATTTCATCTTCTCCTATTACTATAACATATGGAATAGCAAGTCTATCTGCATATTTAAATTTAGCTTTTATTTTTTTGTTTTCTAAATAAACTTCTGCATTTATATTCTGGCTTCTTAGCGCTGTTGCTACTTCTAGTGCTTTTGAATTATCTTCTACCATTGAAACTACTAGAACTTTTGCTATTGAATTTTGTTCTTCTTTTAGTGCATTTAGTTCATTTAATTTATAGAATAATCTTGTTAACCCTATAGAAATTCCTACTCCTGGTAATTTTTTATCTGTGTAATATTCTGCTAAATTATCATATCTTCCGCCTGAGCAAACACTCCCTAGCTCACGATATTCATTTAAAAATGTTTCATAAACTGTTCCTGTGTAATAGTCTAAACCTCTTGCTATTGTTAAGTCTACTTTAAAGTTAGAATCTGGAACACCAAAAATTTTAACATATTTTACAACTTGTTTTAGTTCTTCTAAACCTTCGTTAAATATTTCATTAGTATAATTTAATTTTTCTAATGAATCTATTTTTTCTTCAGTTGTTCCACTAATTTCAATAAAATTTATTATGTCATTTATTTGATTTTCACTTAATTCTAAATCTTTTAAACATTCTATAACATTTTCTTTGCCTATTTTTTCGATTTTATCTATTATACGCATAATGTCTACTGATTTATCTTCTAAATCTAACTCTTTGAATAGACCAGATAATAATTTACGATTATTTATACATATTGTAAAATTTTCAAATCCTAAATCTTTAATTGTATTATATATTACAGCTGGCATTTCAGCATCATTTATTATGCTTAATTCTCCATCTCCTATAATATCTATATCACATTGATAAAATTCACGGAATCTTCCTTTTTGTGGTCTTTCTCCACGATATACTTTTCCTATTTGATATCTTCTAAAAGGAAAACTTAAATCGTTATAATATTCAGTTACATATTTGGCAAGTGGCACTGTTAAATCGAAACGAAGAGCTAAATCATTATCTCCTTTTTGGAAACGATAGATTTGTTTTTCTGTTTCTCCACCAGCTTTTGCTAAAAGTACATCTGACATTTCTATTATTGGTGTATCTATTGGTAAAAAGCCAAACTTTTCATATGATTTTTGTATTTTTTCTTTCATTTTATTAAATAGAATTTGCTCTTTTGGTAGCAGTTCCATAAAGCCTGGTAATGTTCTAGGTTCTATTTTGTTCATTTTATTTCCTCCTATCTTGACCCCAAATGGGACTTTTCCAAAATGTCCCTAATGGTACAATTTTAATCTAATCGTGGTTTTAATTCTAAGTATATTGGTTCTTCTTCTCTTATCGTTGTCATTCTTCCATGTCCTGGATATACTATTGTATCGTCTGGAAGTACTGTTAATTTATTTGTTATTGATGCTATTATATCTGGGAAATTACTTGTTGGTAAATCTGTCCTTCCCCAAGTTCCTTTAAATAGGGTATCCCCTGAAAATAATAGACCTTGTTCTTTACAATATAAACAACTTCCTCCTTTTGTATGACCTGGTGTATGTATTACTCTAAATTCTAAATTTCCTAGATGTATTATATCACCTTCATCCACTCTAGAATCCGCTTCTAATTCTATATCTGCCATTCCTATATAGTAAGTAAGACTAATTGATGGATTATACAAGCCTTCTGCATCATCTCTGTGAATTAATACTTTCCCACCTTTTTTAGCTTTTAAATCCAAAATTGCTCCAAAATGGTCTCCGTGACAATGTGTTAAATATATATATTTTAACTTATCTACGCCCAAAGTATCTAACATATCAATAATTTTATCAGCTTCTCCTCCCGGATCTATAACCATTGTTTCTTTACTTTCTTCATCTTCTACTATATAAGAATTTGTTGGCTCTCCTAATGCTGTATTTACTTTTAATCTTTTTAATATCATTTTCTTCCCCTTCTTTTGTATTTTCTCTATTATGTTGTACGCTGAGTATTTTTCAAGTTTTTTTGGCAACGAAGCAATACGAAGTTTTTCATTTTCTCTTTTTCCTAAAACAAATCAAAAACGAGTAGTGCTAGGCGTTGAAAGCTGAAAAAACGGAGGCGTACATGTTGTACGCTGAGTATTTTTCAAGTTTTCAGCAACGAAGCAATACGAAGTTTTTCATTTGTTTTAGCTATTTCTTACGTTTAACTTCATATACACTATCAACTTTTCTAATCGCTTTTAACACTACATTCAATTGCTCCAAGTTTTCTACTTCTACGGTTATTTCTGTAATTGCTATTCTTTCTTTATTTGCCCTTGAAGATACAGCAATTAATTTTGTTTTTGAAGCACTTATTTGTGATATTATATCTGCTAAAAGTCCTGCTCTATCATTTGCATATACTTCAATATCTACATTGTAGGCAGCTTCTTTTTCGGTATACCAGTATACATCTATCATTCTGCTTTCTTCATCTTCAAATAAATCTTTTAAGTTTTTGCAATCTGCTCTATGAATTGAAACGCCTCTTCCTCTTGTGATATATCCGACTATTTCATCTCCAGGAACAGGATTGCAACATTTTGAAAGTTTTACTAAGCAGTTGTCTATTCCTTTTACTACTATACCAGATTTTGAAGGCTTTATTCTTGACTTTTCCTTGCTTAGCTCTTCTAATTTTTGCTCAACATTTTCTTCTTTATGAACTTTCCTATATTCTTCTAATATTCTTGCTATTATTTTCCCTGAAGTTATTGCTCCAAAGCCAACGGCTGCATACATATCTTCTATTGTTGCAAATTTATACCTATTTAATGCTCCTTGAATAAATTCTAGTTTAAATAAATCCTCGTAGCTCATACCTATACGTTTAATTTCTTTTTCTATTAGGTCTTTTCCTTTTACTATATTTTCTTCTCTTTGATTTTTCTTAAACCATGCATTTATTTTATTTTTAGCGGTTGAACTTTGTATAAATTTAAGCCAGTCCCTACTTGGCCCTTTACTATTTTCTGAAGTTATTATTTCCACAATATCTCCATTTTTTAACTTTGTTATTATTGGCATCATTTTGCTATTTATTTTACAGCCTGTCATATGATGTCCTATTTCAGCATGTATGCTATAAGCATAATCTATTGGTGTACTGCCACTTGGAAGTACTTTTATATCTCCTTTTGGAGTAAATACATACACTTCATCTTCAAATAATTCTGTTTTTAATGTGTTCAAAAATTCTTGTGGATCTTGCATATCTTTTTGCCACTCTAAAGTTTCGCGAAGCCATGCTAATTTGTCTTCTGAAACTTTTACATTTGCCTTTTTTCCTTTTGCAAAACTTGCTTCTTTGTATGCCCAGTGTGCTGCAATTCCATATTCTGCAATTCTATGCATATCCCAAGTACGAATTTGTACTTCAAATGGCGTTCCTTTTTCTCCAATTAACGTTGTATGTAGTGATTGGTACATATTGGGTTTTGGAACTGCAATATAGTCTTTAAATCTACCCGGCATTGGGTTATATAGTTCATGTACTACACCTAAGGCTGCATAGCAGTCTTTTACTGAATTTACAATTATTCGAAGTGCAAATAAGTCATATATTTGGTCTAAAGTGATATTATCTCTTTTCATTTTTCGATAAATACTATATAAATGCTTTGCACGTCCTGTAATTTCTGCTTCTATTTTTTGTTTTTTTAATTCTTGTTTTATTTGAGCTTCTATCTTGTCTATGAATTGTAAACGCTCTTCTCTTTTTTTGTCTATTCCTTCTACTATTTCTCTATATTCTTCTGGATATAGATATTTAAAAGATAAATCTTCTAACTCCCATTTTAAAGAATAAATACCAAGTCTATTTGCAAGTGGCGCATACAAATCCATTGTTTCCTTTGCGTTTGCTATTTGTCTATCTCTTGATAAATATTTTAAAGTTCTCATGTTATGAAGTCTATCTGAAAGTTTTATCATTATAACACGTATATCTTTTCCCATTGCTAGGAACATTTTTCTGTAATTTTCAACTTGTGCTTCTTCTACAGATTCATAATTTAATTTACTAAGTTTTGTTACTCCATCTACCATTTCTGCAATTTCTATTCCAAACTCATTTATTAAATCTTGATGCGTAACTTCTGTATCTTCTACTACATCATGAAGAAGTGCAGCACAAACACTTTTGTCATCTAACCCTAGCTCTGCTAAAGTATATGCCACCTGAATTGGATGAATTATATATGGTTCCCCTGATTTTCTTAATTGGTCTCCATGTTTTTCTTTTGCATAGTTATACGCCTTCATTATAAGCTTTATATCTGCTTTTTTATTGTTCTTTTTCATTTTACTTACAATATCTTCAATTGTATATTCTACTTTTGCTTCTTGCATATTCTCACTTCCTATCTGACTTTATAATTTTTATATAAATTTTAAAAAACTATTTTGCATAATAATTTTTTAATATGATTTTCTTAAATCTTTTAAATTAATTTGTAAATTTTCTCTTCCATTAAATTTATTTATTTCAAGAAATCCAACTACATCAACTTTATCTCCGATTTGATATTCTTGTGCTAAATATCCTAAATTAAATCCTATACTATCTATATAAAAATTATTATCCTTTAGTGTTAATTTTATGTGCTTTCCTTCTGATAAAGTTCTTATTGAATGTATTCTCAAATTTTTGTACATAAACAATGGTGTTTTATTTGCTTCGCCATATGGCTCCAACATTTTTAATTCTTCTACTGCTTTTATGCTCACATCTGCTAAAGTAACTTCTTCGTCAATTTTAATAATAGGTATTATATCACATATATTGCTATTTTGTGCATATTTTTCAAATTCTTCTTTAAATTTTTCAAAATTTTGCTTTTTTATTGTAACACCCACTGCCATAGAATGTCCACCAAATTTTTCTAAATTTTCACTGCAATTTGTTAAACTTTCATAAATGTCAAACCCTGGGATGCTTCTTCCAGACCCTTTTCCTTCTTCTCCTTCAAAGCAAACTAATATACTAGGCTTAAAATATAAGTCCGTTATCTTTGAGGAAACAATTCCTATTACTCCGTGATGCCAATCTTCACTTCCTAATACTATTGCTGGCTTTTCTTCTTTTCCTTCCTCAATTTTCTTTACAGCATCTTCATATATCTTTTTTTCAATTTCTTGTCTTTCAACATTGTATTCATTTAATCTTATTGCAATTTCACTTGCTACTTTCGGGTCTTTTGTTAAAAATAGATTTAAAGCCTCTTTTTCCTTTCCCATTCTACCACAAGCATTTATTCGTGGAGCTAGTCCAAACGAAACAGTAAAAGAGTCTATTTGCTTATATCCTGCTACATCTATCAATGCTTTTAAGCCAATATTTTTTGTTACTTCTACTAGTTTTAAACCGAGCTTTGCTATAACCCTATTTTCATCTACCAATGGTACTATGTCAGATATTGTTCCTATACACACAATATCCAAATATTTCAAATATTCCTTTTCTTCCAATTCTAATTTTTGAGATATTGCTTGAATTAATTTAAAACCTACTCCAACTCCCGCAAGTTCTCTAAATGGATATGTATTATCCTTTCTTTTTGCGTCTACTACTGCTATTGCATTAGGCAACTTTTCTCCAACTTCATGGTGGTCTGTTACAATAACCTCTAGCCCTAAAGAATTTGCATATTCTACTTCTTCGATTCCAGAAATTCCGCAATCTACCGTAATTATTAAATTTACTCCATCTTTCGCTATTTTTTCTATTGCTTTTTTATTTAACCCATATCCTTCATTTAGCCTATTTGGAATATAATGTGTTACCTGTGCATTTCTTTCTAGTAAAAAACTTTTTACCACAGTAACACTTGTAATTCCATCTACATCATAATCTCCATATATCAATATCTTTTCATTATTATTAATAGCCTTTATTATTCTATCTACTGCTTTTGCCATATCTGGCATTAAATAAGGATTGTGAAAATCATGTCTATTGGGTCTTAAAAATAAGTCAATGTCCTCCTTTTTAATTAAATTTCTGTTTACCAAAATTTTAGCAAGTAAACTGCTTATTCCATATTCATTTTTGATTTTTTCTACATTTTTTAGTTTTTCTTCATCTAATTCTATATATTCCCATTTTTTATTCATTTTTTACCTTTTCCTTTTTTTACACTTCTATCCTATTTTATAATATTTTTCTCATTTTTTAAAGTCTTTTTAGATAAAAAAGGAACAGACATAAAAAAATATCCATTCCTTCTTACATTTTAGTTTATGTGCCATTATATTTAGTATTGTTGATTTTCCACAACCATTATTTCCATATAGCACTGTTATGTTTTCAAACACAAATATCTCTGGTTCTTTATTTTTGAATATACAAAATGGATAAATGTTTGAATCTGTACTTCTACTTTCACTTAATTTAAATGTTTTTAAATATATCATATTTCTTCCTTATCTAAAATTCCATATACCATTGCTATGTCTGTTGGTATAATATATTTTGCATCTATTGCTTCTGCAACCACTAATACAAAAGCACTCATTGCTCTTGTGGCATACCACCAGTCTGGATCTTTAACTCTTCTCTTTATTTCATTTAAAGAAATTGACTTATAATATCTTTCTGTTTCCTTTTCTCTGGTTTCAATATCCATCATAATTGGTGCTGCACTATCTTTATATACAGTATTTTCTTCATATTTTATTCCAGAATATCTAGCAAATTTTTCGTGTCCTCCTCCAGCTAATATTAATATATCTGCTTTTTCTTTTGGTAAATTTAACCTTTCTTTTATAAAAGCTTTTACTTTTTCCAAATCAGTCGTTGCTAAATCTTCTGCTAAATCTGGAAACTCTTGCATTACATCTATAACTCCAATTTTTGTATTACAGCTTTCTTTTATTTCTTTATTATACATTGCAATTTCAGTAGAACCTCCACCACCAATGAAAATACATGCCTTGTCATTTACAAATCTTGTTGCGCCAAAAACTGTCAATTCATTTTCACTTTCTTGAGATATTATATTAAATTTATATCCTGTTTCTTTTTTAAATCTTTTTAAAAAGTTTTCTTTTTCGTTATCTCTCAATGTTCTAAAAATGCTTGTACCACATACATATATATCTTCTGAAACAATTTTTAAAGCATTTACACTCTTTATTAATTCTTGTACATCACTTTCCCTTAAACATTTGTCTTCGTTGTAATGCTTCTTGAATTGTATTGTAACTCCTTCTAACTTTTCTATATTATTTCCATCAAATTTATCAATTTTAGTGCATGTTGAGCCAACCTCTATAATTATTTTATTCATATTATTTATTCCTCCATATACCATTGTTTTAAAAATATACATTTGTTTTTATCATTTAATTTTATTTGATATATCATTTCATATCTAAACACCATTTATAATAATCTTTCATATTCTATTCTCCTAACAAAACCAAGTATTACACGTCTTGTTTTAGTTGTAGCACTGCCACACACTCCACATGACTAGTAAACGGAAACATATCTACTGGCTGTATATTGCCTATTTCATAAATTTCATTAAGTTGCTTCATATCTCTTACCATAGTTGCAGGATTGCAACTAATATAAACTACCTTCTTAGGTTTAACTGCTAAAATATTATTAATTGTATTGTTATCCAATCCTTTTCTAGGTGGGTCCACTATTATTACATCAGGATACACTTGTTTCTTTTCCATTAAATTAGAAAATATTTTTTCTACATCTCCTGCAAAAAATTCTATATTTTCAATATTATTTATCTTTGCATTCTCTTTTGCGTCTTCAATTGCTTGCTCTACAATTTCTATTCCATATGCTTTTTTAACATAGCTTGAAGCAAAAATCCCTATTGTTCCAATTCCACAATACAAGTCAAATAATATGTCATTTTTACTTAAATCTGCCATTTCTATTGCTGTATTGTATAAAACTTCTGCTTGCACTGGGTTTACTTGGTAGAATGACATTGGAGAAATTTTAAATGTATAATCTCCTAATATATCATAAATGTATCCATCTCCATGAAGAACTATATTTTCATATCCTAGTATTACATTTGTGTTTTTCATATTTATATTTTTTACAATTGTTTTTACATTGTATTGTCTTACAAGCATTTCAACAAGCTCTGTTTCATATGGTATTTTTTTACCATTTACAACTAGTATACACATTATTTCGTGTGTACGAATTCCTACTTTTATTACTATATGGCGAATTAATCCTTCTAATGTTTCTTCATTATATACTGGTATATTTTTTTCTATTATAAATTTTTGAATAGAAAATGCTATTTTTTGTGCTTCTATATTTTGAATAAAACATTCTTTTATTCCTATTATTTCATGTGTTCTTTGTGCAAAGACTCCTACTTGTACTTCTCCTTGTTTATTTAGTCCTACTGGAAATTGTGCTTTATTCCTATAATTATATGGGTTCCCCATTCCTATTGTTTTATGTACATTGACCTTTTTATCTAACATTTTATTTACTAAATTTTGTACCATTTCTTGTTTTATATTTAATGTTTCTTCATAATCAATATGTCTTAAATCACAGCCTCCACATCTTTTATATGTACTACAATCTTCTTCTACTCTAAAAGGTGATCTTTCTAATATTTCTACCATTTTTCCATATCCATAAGATGAAAGCACTTTCACTATGAGTATTTTTACTTTTTCACCTTTCATGGCATATGGAATAAATATGGTGAAATCATTTATTTTTGCAATTCCTTCACCATTCATACCATAATCTATAATATCTACAATATATTCTTCGTTCTTTTTTATTTTTTCCATTTGTATTCTCCTTCATGTTTGTATAATTTTATTATCTCTTTACTTATATTTTTAGTATAAATTAAATTACTTCTTTTTACAATATTTTTTATATAAATTTTGACAAAAGAAAAAGAAAAAGCAAGCTTTACGAATATATAAAAAATACGAATAATTTTGACTAGTTTTTTGACTACTTTTATATTGAAAACATATAAAATATTGAATATAATGAACAAACAATTATAATTTTAAAATACCTGCAAATGCTTTGAATATAAGCAAATGCAGGTATTTACTTTTGGAGCGAACATCGTAGTTATCTACAACTTTTTCTCTTAACGATTGATACAATAATCAATCAATCTAGATACATATTAACAGATTATTAAAAATTTTTCAAGATAATTATTATAAAAACTTTTACAAATATTTGTTTGTTTTTCTATTGATTTATTATAAAATATGTGTTATACTAACTGACATAGGAAATGAACATTGTAGTAGATGTGTTGCCACTGCACGAGATAACTTTGGTTATCAGAAAGTGAGGTGGTGTTTATGAGTTTTATACTTTTTTTAATTTATGCCTTAATGGTATCATTAACAATAAACGTAGCCTTATTGACGATTTTATACATAAAATATGTAAATTCAATAATAGATAAGGAATAAAATAACAACACATTCTGCTCTCTACCAAATTGCGAATGTGTTGTTATAACTATATGTAGTGGTAACCGCATTCACTGCGGTTATTCATTTCCTATACTTATTATACTTGAATTTTTGTAAAAAGTCAAACAAAATTTAGAAACTACCCTGATAAATTAATTACTATTATTGATTATAAGTTGATAGTTCATGCTCCATACAATATCTTGCTTCTGTATAGCTTACATTTTTATCACATCCTGGATATGTACATTTAGGATACGTTGTATGTTTTGAGCAATATTGACTTGCTGATGCATAATTCGTACATCCTGGATATTCACACTTATGATAATATGAATAACCAGAATTATTTGTTTTTGTTTCTGTCGCAACAGGAGTTTGTGCTGTAGGATCTTTTTCATGAATACTACAGTAGTGTGCGTTTCCATTTTCTTTATGTCTTGCACAACCATAAGCTTCACACCATGTATATGTTTTACTTTTTTGTTCTACTTCTGCTAATTCATTTTTACATTGTTCAAGCTTATCCTTTAAATCGTCATTATCAATTTCTTCTATTTTTGATATTGCTAATTTGTAAATTCTAATTGCATCTGCATATAATGTCTGTGATGCTTTATTTTTAGCATTTGACATATAATATTCAATAATTTTTCCATTGCATTTATTAATTAGTTCTGTTGCACCTTCTTGCTCACTTACTTGCATTGTATATCTTAATACTTCTTGATAATTTGTTGCATCGTTAATTTTTGTATCATAGTATTTGCACAATATTTGAGCATAAGTTAAAATTATTTCTCTTGTACTTTGGTATTCATAATGTTCATCAATATTTTTTACAGTTCTATATATCTGTCCTGCTTTAAGATAATCTAATTCTTTATTCTTAATAATATTTAAATATAAGTCCAATTTATCTTTATTGTATTCTGGTTCTTTAATTGTGTCCAATAAATCTGTTATAAATGCCATATCTCCATTTATATTTTCTTTTGCAAAATTCATTTTTACTTCATCATCTTGCTCAGAAAAAAGATTGACTGCTTCTCTATATTCACCATTTTTATATTTATTCTTTGCATTAGATAATTGAATATCTTTTTGAAAAACAGTTCCAAGAATAATTCCTGCAATAACTAAAATAGCTACTATAGATAATATTGCTATTACTATTTTTTTCTTCATTATAAATCTCCTTTTTTTAATTTCCAGGTTGCCATTTATGTCCGCATTTCAAACAAACAATATTAATTTTTTTAGATCCAACTAAACCACCTAATAGTCCAACAGGTCCTAATGCTAGCCTACCGATAGCAGCTTTTCCAAGTCAAAATCCTTTATTTTGTGCAGTAATTTGAGTACTTCCACATCTTGGGCATTTTATTTCATCTGACATATTTATTACCTCCTTTTTATTACTTATTTTTATATAATGTTAATTCATGTGTTGAACAGTATTTATCTCCAGAATAACTTACAGAATTATTACATCCCGGATAAGAACATTTGCTATATGTAGTGTGTTTTGAACAATATTTAGTTCCAGATGCATAATTACTACAACCAGCATATTCACCATTTATGATCCCTTGAATAGTAACTTGAACCGCTTGAACTTGTTGAAGAACTGCCACCACTTGCTAATCCTACAAATATTTTAAACATTAAAAAAATAGCTAATATTGAAATAATAAGAGTAATAAATGGATGTTTATTTATAGAATCAAGCACTTCTATTCCTTCTTTCAATCTTTATAATTACATTTATAGATATGATATCACAGTTTTAGCTTTATTTCAACAGTTATAGTTTATGTTCATAAAATAGTACTGATTATACAATAATAAATAAGAGGTGCTATATGAAAAATTATAAAGAGATGGGAAAGAGAATAAAAAATAAAAGAACAGAATTAGGCATAACACAGGAAAAACTTTCTGAAATTATAGATGTTAGTCCTTCTTACATAAGTGAAATAGAAAGAGGAACTAGCATTTGTAGTATAGAAGTTTTAGTTAATATTGCCAAAAATTTAGAGCTTAATCTTGATTATTTAGTTAATGGTATTGTTGAAAATAATGCAGATTTTTCATTCTCTGAAATTCTAAAAGACGTTCCTAAAGAATATCGAAAATTATATGTTGATGTATGTATTAATATCAAAGAAAGCTTTAAAAAATAAAGACATACAAAAAGTATGTCCTTATTTTTTAATTATAAAGTAGCTCACTTAAAATTCTAGTCTTTTCTTTAAGCTATCTTCAAATTGTAGTTCTTCTTTAACTATTTGCATTTCTATCACCGTCCTTTCGTTTAAGATTGGATAACTTTTTTTGCAATAAAAAAAATCAACCATTACTGATTGATTTTCATATCATCTGTTCTATAAAAAGTTCGAACAGAAACGTTACTGGAGCTACTAACCAGAATCGAACTGGTGACCTCTACCTTACCAAGGTAGCGCTCTGCCTACTGAGCTATAGTAGCAAATGTACTGAGTGCTTAAAATTGCACTCTTTTTAGGCATCATTTTCCATATTTTTGATTGCCTTCTTTCTAATTCTTTGAATAGCGTTGTCTATTGATTTTACTGGAGCATCAAGTTTTTCAGCAATTTGAGTATAACTTTCTCCCTGCATATATCTATTTAATACTCTTTTTTCAAAATCACTTAAAGACTTATCTATTGCATGTTCCACAGATTCATAATATTCTTTTTTAGTAATTGTATCTAATGGGTCTTCTATTTGATGTGAGTTGAATATTTCTATTAAATTTGAATCTTCATCATTTTCATATGCTGTTGTATTTAATGATAAATATGAATTAAGCGGCATATGTTTTTGTCTATTAGAAGATTTTATTGCTGTTATTAGTTGCCTTTCTACACATAGGTTAGCAAAAGTTTTAAAAGAATTTTGCTTGTCTGGGTTATAATTTTGAATCGCTTTAAATAACCCTATTAATCCTTCTTGCACTATATCTTCTTTCTCTGCCCCTATCATAAAAAACTTACTTACTTTCATATTTACTAATTCTCTATATTTTTCAATAAGAAATTCAAGAGCGCACTTGTTTCCAGATTTAATTAAAATAATTAAATCTTCATCACTCATGTCTTTATATTCATCTGTAACTGAGAAATAGACGTTATTGTTTTGCATTTTATTTTTTATTCCCCTTTGTTGAATTTCATTATTTAGCTGTATTATATGGCAGTTTTCCCTACAATGTCAAGAGTTTTTTAACTTTTTATTGCTATTTTCCAATTATTATATTATAATTGTAGAAATTATAGAGATTTTTTAACTAAAATAGTATCTTATAAATAAAATATAATAAAAAGGAGTTATCTATATGGCTTTTGATGGAATAGTTCTAAAATCTGTAGTATCAGAATTAAATACATGTTTCATAAATGGGAAAATAAATAAAGTATATATGCCTAATTCAAATGAAATTTTATTAGGCATTTATTCTGGCGGAAAAAATTATTGTTTACTTTGCAATATTTCTTCAAATAGTTATCGTATCCATTTAACTACAACTAGTAAACCTAATCCTCTAAATGCACCTAATTTTTGTATGCTTCTTAGAAAACATTTAGTTGGCTTTAGAATTATTAATATTTCTACTTTAAATTTAGAAAGAATTGTTACAATCGAGCTTGAGGGCTATAATGAGCTTAATGATAGATTAAGAAAAAAAATAGTAATTGAACTTATGGGAAAACATAGTAATATAATTTTATTAAATGAAAATAATAAAATTATAGATAGTCTAAGGCATTTAGATGTTTCTTCTGGTTCTCTTCGCGACATTTTGCCTGCACGAGAATATGTACTACCAAGCAATGACAATAAAAAAGATTTTTATAACACTTCTGAAGAAGATTTTATAAATGCTATTGAGCAAGATGTTGCAAAATCGCTTGTTAGTAATTATACAGGTTTTAGTAATAGTTTTGTTTTGTCAACTTTAGAAAATTTAAATATTTCTAACACTAATTTTTCACAAACAGAACTTTCTAACTTATATAATACTATACGTTCTCTTCTAGCTAATATTGAAACTAACAATGTTAAATTAGTAAGTTATTCAAAAAATGAGTATACAATATCTTCTTCTAATAATAAGCTTTTGCAAGTTAATTTCTTTTTAGATGATTTTTATAGTAAGAAAGAACAATTAGATAATGTTAATTCATATAAAAATAGCCTTTTAAAGCTTGTTTTAACTGCTCTTAAAAAGATATCTAAAAAGCTTGACAATATAAATGCTAAATTAAAAGAATGTGATAACATGGATAAATACAGAATTTATGGAGAACTTATAACTTCTAATTTATATAGATTGAATTCTAATGAAAATGCCGAAAGCATTACTTTAGAAAATTATTATGATAATAATAATGAGCTTAAAATTCCTTTGGATAAAACTATTTCCATTTCTTACAATGCTAAAAAGTTTTTTAAAAAATATCATAAATTAAAAAATACTTTAGATATTGTAAGTGTTCAAAAGCAAGATACTCTAAAAGAAATTGAATACTTAGAAAGTATAGTTTATGAGCTAGAAAGTGCTAATTCAATTTCTGACCTAGATGAAATTTATTTAGAGATTTCTGAAAATGGTATTTTTAAAGGCAAAGAAAAAGCTACTATTAAGAAAAATAAAGTTAATAAGAAGAAAGTGCACGATGAATACGAGCCAATCGTCTATACTGTAGATGGTTTTACTTTATATGTTGGTAAAAACAACAAGCAAAATGACTATATAACTACCAAACTTGGCAAAAACGAAGATTATTGGTTTCATACCAAAGATATTCGTGGCAGCCACTGTTTACTAAAATGTAATGGTTCAGAAGTAAAAGAACATACTCTTGTTGCTTGTTGTAAAATAGCTGCTCAACACAGCAAAGCCAAGCTTTCTTCAAATGTTCCTGTTGACTACTGTTTTGTAAAATATGTTAAAAAGCCTAGTGGCAGCAAACCAGGCATGGTTATATATACCAATAATAAAACTATAAATGTTAATCCTAATGACTAACCCTATCGGACATTTTGGAAGTTACAATATACTTAAGTTTCCAAAATGTCCTATTAGTTTAATCTCTTACTTTATATTCTATTTTTTCCATAAATGGAAACATTTCATATATTCTTTTTTTAGTAAGCATTTCCATTATAGGGTGTGGATTTTTTTCATGAATAGATAATAGTTTTTGTGTATAACAATTTTCTGCAGTTTTAAACAACATATATCTATTTCTAACGTATGTATAGTATAATTCATATCCATCGTCTAATTCTTGTTCAAATCTTTCAAAGGTATATTTTTCTTTTCCGTCCATATATTTATTTTCCTTCCCACCAATTTTCTTTGTATATACTAAGTGCTGTTTCTTTTTGTTGTTCTTCTATAACTCTATTTACCGCTTCTTCGCTATCAACTTTAACTGCTAAGCCTTCTACAAAATTAGCTCTCGTGGTTCTTTTTGCTTTTATTTCTTTTTGTTCTTGGTATCTCTCAAATACTTTTTGTTCCACTTTTTCATCTAAATTTCTTAATTCTTCTATTACTTCTTCTGGTATTTTTCCTTTTGCTCTACTTAATATTTTATTTACTTCCATTTTTAAAATTTTCTCTAGGTTTTCTATATATTTTTCATTTTCCTTTGTCTTTGGTATGTGATTTCTTACTTTAGTAATTACTCCTTTTGCAGAAGAATCTATTTCTGATACAACGCTTTCCCTTATTCCTACCGCACAATTCTGATTTTCTTTTTCAAAACTTACTGAATTTTTAGCTTCTTCTTCATCTTCTTCAAACTCTTCTTCTACAAAATTTCTAATTAATATTATATTTTTTTCTTGCATTCTATTCAATTTATGTTCAAATACTGAATTTGTCATTTCCCTTGTTGCCATTTTATCTTCTTCATATTCCCTATCTGCACACTGTTTTATCCTTGCAAGTTTTTCTTCTAATTCTTTATTTCCTTTTATTATTATTCCTATATTTGCTATAAATTTTTTATATGCAATTTCATATTCTGAATAACTTTTTTCTATCATTTCTTTTATTTGGCTTGGTACTTCTTGCCCTTTTATATATTCTTTTATATTGTCTATTAACTTTTTAGTTTCTATCAATTTTTTATCTTTTCCTTTCTGTAATATATTAATTTGTCATTTTTTCAAATTCCTCTTCACTTAAGATTATTACTCCTAATTCTTGTGCTTTTGTAAGTTTTGAGCCTGCATCTTCACCAGCTAATACATATGATGTTTTTTTAGATACAGAAGATGATGTTTTTCCACCATATTTTTCTATTAAATCTTCCGCTTCTTTTCTATTATATTTGCTTAAAGCTCCTGTTAATACAAAGACTTTTCCTTCAAAGCGATTATCTATATTTTCTTCTTGCATACTTTCCATATTTACACCTAAATCTTTAAGTCTTTTAATAATATCTTTAGTTTGCTCTTGTGCGAAAAATTCTATAATGTTATTTGCTGTAATTTCTCCTACATCGTCTGTTAAAGCCAAACTTTCAAAACTTGCATTTGAAAGCTCTTCCATAGTCTTATATTTTTTAGCCAAAACTTTTGCTGCTTTAATTCCTACTTGTCTTATTCCTAATGCATTTATTACATGGAATAAGTCTTGTTTTTTACTTTTTTCTATTGAGTCTATTAAATTACCTGCAAACTTCTTTCCATTTTTCTTTAATGAAGCTATATCTTCTAAGCTTAAAGTGTAAATATCTGCTATATTTTTTATTAGACCTTTTTCTATTAGTTGTTCCACTATTTTATATCCAAGTCCATCTATATCCATTGCTTCTTTAGAAACAAAATGAACTATACTTCTTAAAAGTTGTGCAGGGCATTCTATTCCTATACACCTTGTTGCAGCTTCGCCTTCTTCTCTTACTGCTTGTGCTCCACATACTGGACAAACCTTAGGCATTTCAAAGTTTTTTTCTGCGCCTGTTCTTTTTTCTTTTACAACTTTTATTACTTCTGGTATAACATCTCCTTGTTTTTGAATAACAACTGTATCTCCTATTTTCAAGTCTTTTTCTTTTATAAAGTCTTCATTATGAAGTGTTGTTTTAGATATTGTTGAACCTGCAACTTTTACTGGCTCTAATATTGCCATTGGTGTTATTACACCTGTTCTACCTACTTGGCAAACTATATCTTTTAATATAGTTTCTTTTGCTTCTGGTGGATATTTATACGCTATTGCCCATTTGGGTGTTTTGTATGTCGTTCCTAATTTTTCTCTAAACGAAAGTGAATCTACTTTAACAACTGCTCCATCTATACCAAATGATAATTTTTCCCTATCCTCTCCTATTTTATTAATTGCTTCTTCTACTTCTTGTTGATTTTTGCATAATATTCTTACAGGATTTACATTAAATCCTAATTTTTCTAAATAGTTTAATTGGTCATAGTGTGAGTTAAATTTATTTTCATCCCATTTTTGTACATTAAATATAAATATGTCTAATGGTCTTTCTTCTGTCACTTTTGAATTTAGTTGTCTTAAAGAACCTGCAGCCGCATTTCTTGCATTTGCAAATGTTTTTTTACCTAATACTTCTTGCTCTTCATTTAATTTTTCGAATTCCTTTGTTCCAATAAATACTTCTCCACGTACAGTTATTGTTACTTTTTCATTTAATACTTTTGGAATGCTTTTTATAGTTCTTAAGTTATCTGTAACATCTTCTCCAATTAAGCCATTTCCTCTTGTTGCACCTCTTACAAACACACCATCAACATATTCTAAAGCTGTTGATAATCCATCAATTTTTGTTTCTACAACATAACGTAATTCTTCATTTTCTTCTATTGATTGTTTTTTTATTCTATCATCAAATTCTCTTAATTCTTCAAAAGAAAATACATCTTGAAGACTTTGAAGTGGCACTTCATGAACTACTTCTTTAAATCCTTCTTTAACATGTCCACCTACTTTTTGTGTTAATGAATCCTTTGTTATAAGCTCTGGAAATTCTTTTTCTAAAGCTTTTAGTCTGTTCATCATCATATCATATTCGTAATCTGTTATTTCCGGCTTGTCCTCGTCATAATACTTGTTAGCATAATACTCCAACTTTTTTCTTAATTCATCTATCTTTTTTTTAGCTTCTTCTAAATTCATTTTTCCCTCCTAGAAATCTTCACTATAAAATGTTTCCAAAGTTTCTTTTTTATTATATACAAAAGATTGAAAAAAATAAATAGTTATGCTGAAAAATATGCATATAAATATGATTCATTTATGATAATGTCTTAATAAATCATTTAGGAAAATGTCTTAATTTTAAAATTTATGATATAAGTATATTCAATAAAATATTGGAGGTACTTATGAGAAAGGTTGAATTAAGAATGAATGAAGAATATAAATATAAAATTATAAAAAAATTAGTAGAAACAAATGGTAATAAAAAAAGAGCTGCGGTAAAACTTAAGAGATCTATTAGACAAGTAGATAGAATGATAGCTGGTTATAAAGAATTTGGAAAAGAATTTTTTGTACATGGAAATCGAGGAAGAAAACCAGTAAATGCTTTCTCAGAAGACTTCAAAACAGAAATAGAATTATTATATACTACTAAATATTTTGATTGTACTTATACTGATTTTAAAGAATATTTAGAATCTAGAGAAAACATAAAAATATCTGTAGACGAAGTGAGAGTAATACTGAGAGACAAATATATTTTTTCTCCACGAACTCATAAATCTACAAAAAAGAAATTTAGAAAAAAGATAGAAGAAGATATGAAAAAAGCCAGTAAAAAAGAAAAAGAAATATTGAAAAGTAAATTAGTGTTATCAGAAAATGCCCATCCAAGACAATCTAGGTGTCAATATTTTGGAGAAGAACTTCAAATGGATGCTTGTATTCATTTATGGTTTGGAA
>USFC01000016.1 GCA_900553865.1 uncultured Clostridium sp. | reverse complement strand
AAATTTAGTGCTAATAAATAAAAATTTTTAAGACATTTTCAAAAATGATTGACAGAGATTAACACACTTTTTAATCTCTTTGTTTGTTATTTTTCGTTTTATTTACATTTTTTTACAATTTGCTTGATTTTTATGTAAATTTGTAGTATAATAGTTTTATCAAATACAAGAGGAGGTACATACCGATGTACGATTTGTCATCCGTAAGAAGAAAAATAAAGAAAGAAGGTGTAGATAAATTTATTTCTGAATTAGTTTCCGAAAACTTTTCAGAAAATATAAAAAAAGATTTGACTGCCTGCAATATTTTAGTAGGCGGATACCCAAATCTTTCATTTATTTATTCTTTGTAAGAAATAAAAAAAGTACCACAAAAGAGAGCTCCGTTACTTGGAGCTCTCTTTTCTAATCAATTTGTTTAATGTACTTATAAAATACCAAGCCCTCAAAAGCTTGGTATTTCTACGTTTTTATTATAAAGACATAATAATTGGTAATATCATAGGATTACGCTTTGTTCTTTGGAAAATATAATCCCTTATATGGTCTTTTAATGTTGATTTTATTGTTGCCCAATCGCGCACTCCTTTGCTCTCTAGTATTTCTACTTCTTCACGAATATATTTTTTTACTTCGTCCATTAAGTTTTCAGACTCTTTTACATATACGAAACCTCTTGAAATTACATCTGGTCCTGCTACTATTTCTCCTGTTGAAGAATCCATTGTCATAACAATAACTATTAGACCATCTTGTGATAAATGTTGTCTATCACGTAATACTACGTTTCCTACATCTCCTACTCCATAGCCATCTACTAATACTTTACCACATGGTACACTTCCTGTTTGTCTTGCTTCATTTTCATTTAATTCTATTACACGTCCATTTGTACTCATAAAAATATTTTCAGGTGCTACACCCATTTTCACAGCTGTTTCTGCATGTGCCATAAGTTGCCTATATTCACCATGTACTGGTATAAAGTATTTTGGCTTTGTTAGTGCAAGTATTAATTTTTGCTCTTCTTGGCAAGCATGTCCAGATACGTGTATATCTGCTAATGCATTGTAAACAACATCTGCACCAATTTGCATTAAATCATCTATTACTTTTGAAACTGATTTTTCATTTCCCGGAATTGGATTTGCAGATATTATTATTAAGTCATTTGGTGTTATTTCTATTTTTTTGTGTTCCCCTGCTGCCATTCTAGTTAATGCAGACATAGCTTCTCCTTGACTTCCTGTTGTAATTATTACTAATTGTTCATCTGTATAATTTTTTATCATGTCTATGTCTATAAATACATTTTCTGGTACATCCATATATCCTAATGCTCTTGCTGTTTCTATCATGTTTATCATGCTTCTTCCACATACTGCTATTTTTCTACCATTTGCTACTGAAGCATTTACAATTTGTTGAACTCTATGCACATTTGATGCAAAAGTTGCAACTACTATTCTTTTTTTACAATTTACAAATAGTTTGTCAAATTCTTTTCCTACTGTACTTTCAGACATTGTATATCCTTTTCTTTCTGAGTTTGTACTATCTGAAAGCAGTGCAAGTACTCCATTACTTCCTATTTCTGCTATTCTATTTAAATCTGTCATTTCACTATTAATTGGTGTATAGTCTATTTTAAAATCTCCTGTATGAATTACTGTACCTACTGGCGTATTTATTGCAAGCATTACCGCATCTGGAATGCTGTGGCAACTTCTTATAAATTCTACACTCATTTTTCCTAGTTTAATTGTTCTTCCTGCTTCTATTTCATACAATTTTGTACTTCTTAATAGTTTATGTTCCTCTAATTTATTTTTTATTAATCCTATTGTCAATTTTGTAGCATATATAGGAATATTAATTTGCTTTAAGATGTATGGTATTGCTCCAATGTGGTCTTCATGACCATGCGTAATTACTAAACCTTTTATTTTTTCTTTATTTCTCTCTAGGTAAGTAACATCTGGTATAACTAAGTCTACTCCTAGCATATCATCTGTTGGAAACTCTAAACCACAGTCTACTATGACTATTTCATCTTCATATTCGAAAATTGTCATATTGTTTCCTATTTCTTCTAATCCCCCTAATGGAATTATTTTTAAATTTGATTTTTTGAATTCAAATTTTGGTTGCTTTTTATTATAATTTCTTCTTGTTGTAGCTTTTCTTTCTTCTTTCTTTTTTTCTTCTACATTTTCTTTATTTTTTACCCTAGTTTTCTTCTCTTCAACATTTTCTGTTTTTTTATTGCTTCTTCTATGATATGGTCTTTTAGCTCTAGGTACAGCTACTTTTTCATTTTTTGCATTTTTTATATTTTCTTTTCTTTCCTCTGCCATATTTTCTCTCCTTTTCCTTATTTTGTAATTTAAATTTATTTTTTCATTTTATTCTCACGTAAAAAAAATAGTTTTACTTATATGTAAAAACTATTTTTGACTCCAATTATAAAATACATTTATTTTCTCTTTTTTTATAAATTGCTATATTGTAGAAGTTATAATTTCTACTTTACCTCTATTTTCTCATTTTTTCTCTTTATATTTATATTTTATTTAGAATCTCATTTTACATTTTAAGACTGATTTTACACACCTATTATTTACAATCTTACACTTTTTTATTTATAAATTTAAATCTCTTCTTTACCTCTAAAGGGTAACAACTGTTTTATAGTGTACCATATTTTTTTGTTTTTGTCAAATTGCCAGTTTTTCTAAATTTTGCCAGAGTTCCAAATTATACGTTTCTAATTTGGAACTGCTCCTATTATTCCAGCATCATTTTGTAATTTTGCAAGAACTATTTGTGGTTTTTCAAACCTATATGAAATAAGCTGTATTTTTTCTAACAATCTTTTATATAAAATATCTTCAAAATATGTAAATCCTCCGCCTATACATATTTTTCTTGGTTTTAGTATATTTATAATATTTGCCAAACCTATGCATAGAGTTTCAGTATATCTATTTATGTATTCATCTATTTTTTCATTTTCTTTATTTTTTATTAGAGTTTCTAAAATTTCTTTTGAGGTTGCATTTTGATTTATTCCTAATATCTCTATTAATTCTTTTTTAAATACTTTCATTGAACCATATGTTTCAAAACATCCTTTATTTTTGCAATTACACTCTCTTCCGCCTTTTTCAATTATCATATGTCCTATTTCTGAAGCATATATTTCTCCATTTTTTATTATTGCTGAACCTATTCCTGTTCCGATACATATAAACACTGCATCTTTATCATCTTTCAAATTTCCATATTCTTTTTCTGCTTTTGCTGCACATACTGCATCATTCTCAAGTTTTACTGGAATGCTATAATGTTCTTCTATTATTTTTGCTAAATCCCAGTCTTTTATTTTATATTTATCACATTTTTTTATAATATTATTTTCTACTATTCCCGGTATTCCTATTCCTATTTCTTCTATTACAAAAACAGGAATTTCCGCATTTCTTATTACTGCATTTATCATTTCTAAAATATTATCTACTAAGTACTGCTTTATTTTTTCTTCTTCACATTGCATAATAATGTCTTTTTCTTCTTTTCGAAGAATTTTGCCCGCTGACGTAACTATTCCTACTGCAATATGGCTTCCACCTAAATCTATTCCTATTTTCATTTATAAATTCCTCCTTTATGGACAAGAACGTGGTATATAAAATATATACCACGCTTTCTTTCTAATTTTATTTTTTACATATCTACTGCTGAGAATAAGAATGTTCCCATGTAAACTTCTAGCAATGGAACTAATATTACTAATACGAAGAATATTAACACAATACCTACTATAGAGTACATTACTTGTGGTAATACTTTCATTATTTTATCTAATGTATTGTTAATGTCCATTTCCATATATTCTACTAGTTTTCCCATCATTTCTGTTAAGTCTGTTTGCATACCTATTTTCAACATTTCTGTTATCATTGAAGAAGACAATCCAGATTTTTCAAAGGGATCTATCCATGATTGACCTATTAAAATATTGTTAATAGAAGTTTCTACCATAGATAAAAATACATAATTACTTACTACGTTTTTACTAACTTCAAGTGCATCTTGAATTCTCATGCCATTGTCTAAGTTAAGCATCATTGCTTTTATAAACCTTGAAAAGTCTAAGCTATAAATTAACTTACCAAATATTGGCATTGTATATTTAAAGTAATGAAAATTGTATTTTCCTTTTGGTGTATTTATATAAAATATGATAAATCCTACAATTGCAGCAATTAGTCCTACTGGTATATACCAATGAGCTATAACCGCATTAATAAAGTTTGAAAAGCCCATTGTGATAGGGTTAATCTGGTCTTTACTACCTACTTGGTCATACACATTTTGTATTGCAGGCACACCAACTAATGTACCTACAACTAGCATTATTAGTAATGCCACAAGTTGAAGAACATTTGGTATAATTGCTTTTTTTACTTTTTTAGTAATATCTGATGAATCGTCTAAATAACGTACTGCTTGCTTTAATGAGTTTGTAAGTGAACCTGATAGTTCTCCTACTTTTATCATGTTTATATATATTTCAGGGAATATATTTGAATAATATTCCATGGTTGTGTACATGTATTCTCCACCTTCAACCCCTGCTAATATGTCTTCTATTATTCCTCTTAAAGATAAGTTTTCAGTACTATCTATAATTGTACTTAAAGCATGTATATTGTTGAAATTAGCTTTTTTTAGCAAATAGAAATTTTGTGTAAATATTACCAAATCTCTTGTAGTTATTTTTTCTGTTGCTGCCAGTTTTAAGTTTATTTTTTCAACAAAAGAAAGGTTCTTTTTTGCGTTATTGTTTAAAATATTAGTAGTATTAGCAGTTTTCATTATGTCTTCAATATTACTTATATTTCTTTTTTTCTTTTTATTCTTTTTACTATTATAACCAACTTGTACAACTTGAATAGGTGTTAACCCATTATGTTTAAGTTTCTTTATTAAAGATTGCTTACTAGCTTCTTCTACCCTATTTCTTACCAATAAGCCTTTATCTGTAACTGCTCTGTACACATACTCTGGCATAACTTTCTTCCTTTCCCAATTAGGGACAGTCCCTAATTGCTACCTTTTCCCAATTAGGGACTGTCCCTAATTGGGAAAAATATTAATTTCCTTGTTTCTTTATTTTTAATTGCATTATGGTTCTATTTAATATTTCTATGTTTTTCTCTTCTATTTGAGCTTTAGCTTGTTCTAAGGTGATTTTATCGTCTACAAATAATTCTGCGATTGAATTTATTAATCCAATACTTCCTTTTTCTAAGTTACTTTGTATTGCGTCTTCTATTTCTGATACACTTATTTTTTCTTTACGTATAATTCCCGCAACTATATTGTCTACTACCATTACTTCTGGCACTAATACAAGTTTTCCATTTTTTCCTTTTAATAGCCTTTGAGATACTACTAATTTTAATAATGATGCTATTAAATATTTAATGCTTTGTTGGTCACTGATATCATAGAAGTTTATCATTCTGTCGATAGTTTCTGCACATGATTTTGTATGAAGTGTTCCTATTACTAAATGTCCTGCTTCTGCTGTTTCTATTGCAGCATCCATAGTTTCTCTATCACGAATCTCTCCTACTACTATTATGTCACAATCTTCTCTTAAAGAGTTTTTTACACCATCACTATAGCATAAGCAATCTCTTCCTGGTCCAACTTCTTTTTGCACTATAACTGACCTTTTTGATTTATGTCTATACTCTACCGGACTTTCAAGTGTTAATATTTTTCTATTTTGAGTTTCATTTATATCATTTATTAAAGCATTTAAAGTTGTAGTTTTACCAGAGTTTGTTTTACCAGTTACTAGTATTAAGCCCTGTGGTTGTCTTGTCATTCTACGTACAATATCTGGAACCCCTAAGTCCTCATATCGTGGTAGTTCATTTTTTATAAGACGAAGTGTAAATGTTGGTATTTCATCTGAATATGATACATTTATTCTTAATCTTATATCTTCAAATTCAAATGAACTATCTAATTTTTTAGTAGTTCTAAAGGTTTCATCCTTCTCTAAGTTTCCTCTTATAAAATAATCATAAATTTCATTTAAATCATCTATAGTTAGTTCGTCAGCTTCTTCTACTGGAACTAATTCTCTTGCAATTCTTAGCATTGGTTTTAGCCCAAATATTAAATGTACGTCTGAGGCTCCTTTATCCTTTGCTATTTTTAGTACCTTATCTATATTCATTTGTAGTTTCCCCTTCCTATTAATAAATTATTAATTTATTATTTAGTTCTTCTAGTGTTGTAACTCCTTGTAATACCTTGTATAATCCATCTACTACAAGTGGTTTATATGATGCTTCTTTAACTGCTTCATTTCTTATTTCAATACTTGAGGCATTGTCTATTATTAATTGTTTTATTTTGTCATTAACAATTAATACTTCAAAAATTCCTATTCTATCGAAATATCCTGTATGGTTGCATTTTTCACAACCTATTGCATCATAGGTTTTCTTTCCATTAAAATCTAAAGTTACTCCGTGTTTTTCAGCAATTTTATTCATTATTTCTTTTTCTTTTTCGTTAAAATCTCTTTCCATTTTACAATAAGGACATATTTTCCTTACTAATCTTTGGGAGATTGATGTTGCAAGTGTACTTGCTATATCATAATTTGATATTCCCATTTCTCTAAGTCTTGTAACAACTTCTATACTATTTATTGTATGAATTGTTGATAGTACGTAGTGTCCTGTTTGTCCTGATTGCATAGCTATTTCTGCTGTTTCTTTATCACGAATTTCTCCTACTAGTATAATGTCAGGGTCTTGTCTTAAAACTGTTCTTAATGAATCTGAAAAAGATGTTCTCGCATCTACTTCAATTTGGTTTAATCCGTCTATACGAATTTCTACTGGGTCTTCAATTGTTGTTATATTTATTTCAGGTCTATTTAACATATCTATAACACTATAAAGTGTTGTTGTTTTACCTTCTCCTGTAGGCGCTGCTATAATTGTTATGCTATTTTTTTTGTGAAAGCTTTCCTTAACTAATTCTTCATCATTTGGAAAACCTAAATCAAAAATTTTCTTTATTCCAGCATTTTTCTTCAATAGTCTTAGCACAAATTTTTCGCCATATACGTTTTTTTGTGAAGACACACGAATATTATAATCTGGATACATTATAATTCTACCATCTTGTGATTCTTGTTTTTCTTGGTGCATATTTGAGATGGCTTTTAATCTTCCTATTATTTGAGGAATTTTTTCCTGCTCAACATTTACAGCATTAACCAAGCCACCGTCTATACGGTACCTAACTCTTAGCTTATCTACCATTGGTTCAAAGTGAATATCACTTGCCCTTTTTTCCATTCCTGTTTTTATAATGCTATCTACCAATGCTGTAACATCTCTTGCAGAACTAATGCTTTCCGTTGCTAGCCCTTCTAAAGAGTCTAGTATTCTATCTATATTACTTTCAAAAGTAATATATTTTTCCATTACTAGACCTTTATTTAGTAATAATAATCTTATTGTTTCTATTGACCTTTTGTTTGTGGTATCTGCAAAGCATACCTTTATTCTATTTCCTTCTATTCCGAAAGGAATTGCCTTATTTTTCTTAACAATATCTAATGAAATGTACTCTGATACATTTATTCTTATATCAGCTTCCGTTAATAAAATTGCCTTTTCTCCTAAGATTTCTCCTATTGCTTTTATTAATTCTTCTGAATCGCATAAATGTAATATGTGAAGAATATCCCCCAATTTTTTATTTGGATATAATTTTTGATATTCTAATGCTTTATCTATTTCTGTTTCTGTAACAAGTTTTCTTTTTGCAAGTTCTATACCTAAAGGTTGACTTTGAATTGCCATAATTTTTCTCCTTTCTTTTGTGCTTTCTATTTTTATTATACTATATATTTTCATTTTTCTATAGTATTTTTATTAATTGTCTAAATTTACCAATATTTTAGCACATAGTCTATATTTGTTTCAAAATGTCCTCCTGCTTCGACTACCATATGCACATTTACTAATTGCTTTGTTACTCCATTTACTGTAATTTCATTTTGTAAAAAATGGCAATATCCAATATTTTTACAAATTTTCACTTTATTACGATATATACTTTTATCTCTTGAACCACTAAAAGTATATACTGTACCATCTTCAAATTCAATTTTACTTGTTGATATATTATATACATTTGAATTCTTTTTACAATCTTCTATAAAATACATTGCAAATTTATTATATTCAGCCATTCCTTTTGTATCTTCTTTTAATAAATTTGTATTTGAAAAAAAGGCACTACTTATTACTGCTAATATAGATAATGTCATTGTAATTGCAATTACAGTAATTATTAAACTAATTAATGTTATTCCCTTTTCTTTTTTCACAACATTACTCCTTTAAATCTCTTTTATTTTTAATTTTTCTAAGTTATAAGTTTTATCTTCTTTTAAAAATTTGTATTTTATTGTTATATTTACTCTTTTTATAATGTCCTGTTTTGTAGAATCTTCATCACTATACTTTACTACTTTTACTTGTGCTGAAAAACCTTCTGGAATATTGTATCTGTCTTTTATATTTGTATTTAAATCTTCTGTAACTTCATCATAAGAAATTTTGTCTATATCTTCTGCTATTTTTATTGCATTATAAACTGCAACAGTATTGTATTTTATTAAATTATTATTTTTTGCAATTAAATAATAAAGATTTCCTACAACGCCTGTAAACACAGATAATATAATAACTGCTACTACAACATCTGTAATTGTTACTCCTCTATTAGATTTTAATTTCACTTTTTTCATTTTACCACCCACATGTTATAAAATTCATCATTATAAGACTTGCTATATTGCTACATACCAAATAAAATCCAAATGGTATTTTTTCATTTTCATTTTTTGAAGATTTTTTTAGTATATTTTTAGCTATTCCAACTACTGCAATTAGTAGCAATGTTATTATAACTGTCGCAACATATGTAACTTCTTTTGTAAATACAGCCATAACCATACTTAGCTCTAAAATTTCTAATGTATAATTATCTTTAAGTTTTCTTTTCAAATATGTGTTTTCTGCAATTATAAATATAAATAACATAAATAAATATATTGCATATCTATATATATTAGCCTGTCCTAGTGTATATAGATATACTATATATAAGCAATTTATTATAACTTCATAAATAAGTACACCTTTATTGATAGTGTATCTTTCTTTATCTATTCCTGCTATTATAATAATTCCAGCTATATAAAGGAACCCTAATAACATATATATTAATTTACTTATTTCTATTGTAGTAAACGAAATATTTACAGACATAGCAAATAATAGAAATACTGTTCCTGTTAATATTTCTAATAATAAATAACGTATTCTAATTTTTTCTTTGCAATATCTGCATTTTCCACCTAAAAATATATAACTTAAAATAGGAATCATATCCCAAAAAGAAAGTTTATGATTACACTTAGGGCAATATGACCTTTCATGTGTGATATCTTTTCTAAGTGGTATTCTATACACTGCTAATGTGAAAAAACTTCCAAATACTGTTCCTATCATAAAAATAAATAAATAAAAAATTACCTGTTCCATACTTTACCTTTTGTTTTAATATAATATAAATATGAGGTTACCTAAATACAATGATTAATTCTAGTCTAGGTAACCTCAATATTTAGTTTTATTATTTTATTCCGTTTACATATGCTTCAATGTTTGTTAATTCTGCTTTTTCATTTGCAGCTGCTCCTTTGTAGTTGCTAGCACCTGTTTGTGCTTTAGTAACAATACCATTATTACCTAATACAAGAGCTATTGATACACCTGCTAAAATTATTAAAACGATAATTGTAACAACTAAAGCTACTAATGTAATACCTTTTTGTCCTTTTAACATAAAAAACTCCTCCTTATCTTATAGTCTTTTGTATATATTTATTTTTATAAATATAACCTAAATTAATTATTTTAATCCACTTGGCACTGTTGTGTTTACTTTAGTTTCAGCATTTCCTGTGTTAGTGTTTCCTCCTATAGAATTTGTTTTTACTTCTACATTATTTTTTCCATCCACTGTATTTGCTGTTACTTCATTAGCTGCTGTTGAAGCAAATGGATTTTCTTTACTTGGGTTGTAAGTCTTGCTCTTTTTATAAATGTTTAAGTCTGAACCCTCTATTGTATAAACTTTGTTTTCAACGCTTAATGCATTTTCAACACTTTCTGATAATTCATTTTTAATGTTTTCTGGTACATTGTATGCTATTTTATTTGGTACAACCTTATTTATAGGATTGTAATCATAAAATAAAATTCCTAACACAAATAAAATTGCTACACATAACAGTAAAACTATAATTATTTCTTTAAAAACTGATTTAAACATTATTTTTTTACTCCTCTATTGATTATTTTGAACGCTATTTGTTACAGCTTCTTGAGTACTTTGTATAGCATTTGATATTGCATTTTGTGCTAAATTACTTGCTGTATCAGAAGTCGTTGTATTTGTAGTATTTGTGTTTGTTTCATTTGTGTTTTGACTTTCTTGTGGTACTGATTGTTGTGACGTATTTCCTTCTATTGCTATATTTCTTACTGTAAATGTTCCTTGTAATATTTGTTTGTTAGAAGGTAACAATTTAAAGTTTTCTATTGTAAAGTTTAAATTTGAATCATTTTCTATAGCATATATAAAGTTTGTAATTCCTATATACGTACCCTCAACTGTAAAATTTAAATCGTTTACACTTGTTGCACCTGTACTACTAGCTACTATTTCTAATTTTAAATTTACTCCTTCTTTTCTAGCATGTGTACCTATCTTTGCCCATAAAAATTCTATTGCATAGCTCTTTTTTTGCATTGCATTTAAGATTTCTTCATCTGAGCTCATATTTGTATATTTCAGATATTCTTCTTTTTCTGTTTGTAATTTGTTGCTTGCTGTTTTTAGTTCTGCTATTTTTTTAGGATATTCTGTATCTATTAATGTATTTATTTCTTCTATTTTATCTTTTAGTTCTTTGTTATTTTCTTCTATTTGTTTTATGCTTGAAATTTTTATTCCAAATACTTCATAACCTTTAGTTAATGAAAAATAACTTAAAACAACTAATAATACAGCAATAACTATCATTAATATTTTTCTCATGGTAAGTCTCCTTCTATTACAATTTTAACGATTCCATTTTGTTTTACCCCTGATGTAGAAATAACTGTACTTGGACTTAATATTCCATCTACAATTAGACTTCCTTTAAAGAATCCTAATAAGTCATAATCTGCTGATTGAGCATTTATTACTATATGTGAACCTGTAGTATTTTCTATTGATGTTAAAGTTACTCCGTCAGGTATAACATTCATTATTCTTGTTAGAAGTAATGGAATAACATTTTTACTTTTCATATTGCTTGCAACTTGGTCACTGTAATTCTTTAAATTATCTACCATTGTTGTATAATCTGTTGCTTTATTATTTAAAGTTTGTATATCTTTAGTTACAAGGTCTATTTGTCCTGATGTATATTGCTTTGTATCATTAACTTCTGCCAATTTTCTTTGTGTTTCACTATTTAAGAAAATTGTTACTCCTGAATATAAAATGAAAAATACTAATATTCCTGCAATACCTCTTAGTAAACCTTTTTCTGCATTATCTAATTGTCCTTTTAAATTTAAAGAAATGTTAGCTTTATTTTTACTTTGTTTTTCGCTTACTGTTTTTGGTTTTTTTTCTATTTTCATCCAGTCAGGAAGTTTATCCATAAATTTTGGTTTTTTAAAGTTTATTGTGTCTATTCCATATCCTAACCCTTGCATAGCTAAAGCTATTGCTGAGTTTACTTCAATATAATCTTTTATACTTATTTTCACACTGTCTGATATAAAATATGGTTTTAATATTTCACATTTTGCTTCTTTAAAATACTCTTGAAAATATAAATCTATATTGTTTATTACACATCCTGTACCTGTTAAATATATTTTTTCTATTTTGTTTAATGAATTGTCAAAAAATTCTCTTACTCCTTGAACTAAGTTGTACAAAGTTGGCATAATATCTTCTAAGTATATATTTTCTTGATTTTCCAATAAATCTTTGCTATCCATTGTATATATTGTTGTATTTTTGCAGATTTCATATGCCTTTCCATAAGAGTTTTCTTTCATGCTAATCGTTTCTAGTATTCCTCTTATATTTTCGTCTAGCACTGTAACATCATAAATTTTTCCATCAAGAATTGTTGTTATTGTTGTCTTTTCTTCCATATTAATTACAGCAATATTTTCTTTTTCTTTAATATCTACAATATTTGCTATAGCCATTGGCAATGGTGTTAAATAAGATACTGTACTTCCATCAAGGTCTTGTAGCTTTTTATTTATTTCTGCTTTATTTACAGATATATAAATAGCTTTTATCTTTTCTGTATCTTCCATATCAGGAACTAGTGCGTATCTTGTTTCTAGTGCATTTCTATTAAAACCTTTGTCGTAACAATAAGAATCGAATTCAGTTTCAATTGCATTTTTTAAGTCATTTTTATTTAATAAGTTAAAAAAGTAAAAATACTGATAAACTTCTTCAGATAAATTTATACTTATTGGTGTTTTATAGCTAAAAGTTTCTGTAATAATTTGTTCAATTGCTATTCCTATTTTGTCATAAAATTTTACGCCAAAAGAATCAACCTTTAAATTATCACGTTCTTTTGTTACTTTTGCATATTTTATTAAATTACTTTCTATATATAAACCTAAGCAACTTGTCATGACGACTCCCTCATTTGTTTTATTTTTTACACTATTATATTCTACAAAAAAATCGAAAAAATACTTTTATCTTTATATTTTATTTTTCAATTTTTGCCCACTTTTCCCTTAGTAGCATATTTATGCTATAATTTTACCTTTTTTTTGTCAAAAGTCAATACTTTTAATAGATTTGTAACTTAAATGTAATATTGTTGTAATATTTTAGTTTTTTCTTTTTTCTATAAAAAAGATATATACTAGCATTACTTTTTAGTAACTTAGTATATATCCCTTTATTTTTTATTTTATAAAACATAATATAAATATAGCTATTCCTAAAATCACTCTATAAATAGCAAATATTTTAAAGCTTCCTTTTTTTAGATAATTTAGTAAAAATTTAATGACAAACATTCCTACTATAAAGCTGGTAATAATTCCTATAAAAAATGACATATCAAAAACAAAATGTTTTAATTCATAAAGAGCCGCTGCTGCAACAATAGGAGTTGATAGTAAAAAAGAATATTTTGCTACAGACTCTCTTCCAATTCCTAGTTTTCTTCCTACTGTCATTGTTATTCCAGACCTCGAAACTCCTGGAAATGCAGCTGCAATAGCTTGCGACATTGATATTAATAAAGATTGTTTAAATGTAATTTTTTCATATTTTATTGTTGATTTTGACTTTTTATCTACTACATATAATATAATTCCCATTACAATTAATGCTATAGCTATTAAAAACATTTCTACATTGATTTCTGGCATTTTAAATAAATTTGCTAAACCTTCGATAATTTTGTCAGATACTTTATCAAGTATTAAGCATAAAATTCCTGTAGGGATTGTGCTAAGCACTATGTACCAAAATATTTTGCCATCAGTTGATTTTTCTTTTTTTACTAGTTGTTTATATCCTCCTTTAATTAGTTTTACCCAATCTTTAAAAAAGAATACTAGTATAGCAAATAAAGTTCCTATATGTAGTGCCACATCAAAAGCAGGGTTCATTTCTCCCCAATTAAATAACCAAGGAAATAAATTCAAATGAGCTGAACTAGATATAGGTAGTAGCTCTGTTAATCCTTGAACAATTCCTAATATTATTGCTTGAAATATTGTCATTTTCCTTTACCTCTTTTTCTTTTTATTGTATTCTAAACTTGAAAATTTATTCTCTTTCCTTTTGTTCTTTTTCCATTTCTCGTTTTGTTTGAATATTCTTCATTACTTTTATATCATTATGATTCAAATTTCCAACTACTTCATACGTATGTTTTAAATGTTTTATTACTTTCTTTTCTTTTTTAGTAATTTTTATTTTCTTTTTTTTAGGTTTCCTATTGTTTAAAGGCTTTTTAATTTTATATGAAATAAGTTTAAATATTAATTCTTTTCTAATTCTATCATAAATTTCAGGGTTTTCATCTACTGCAACATTCAAATATTCTATTGCCTTTTCTTCTTCTCCTTTTAACATTGCAATATATGCCAAATAGAAATATGCATCTTCTTCTATTTCTTCATCTTGCAAACATTCTTCAAAATATGCTTCTGCCTCATCTAGTTCATTGTATAATAATGCAATTTGCCCTAAATTATATTTAGCATTATATAGTAAAGAATTTAAGTCAGCTGCTTTTTCATAATACTCTTTTGCACTTTGAAAATCATTTAGCATTGTATACACCATTCCCAAATTATAATAAAAATCATAATTTTCAGGATGATATTGTATAGCATCTAAATAAACACTAACCGCTTCTTTAAACCTTTCTTGTTCTTGCAATATATCTCCTAATAAAAAGGTTGCAGCTTCCCATTCTGGCTTTTTTTGTAACAATTCTTTCAAAATTTTTACTGCACCATCTTTATTATCTATTTCATTAAACAAATATGCTATTTTATATTGTATGTTATCATCTTCCGGTCTTATATTTGAAGCTCGAATGTACTCTTGTGTTGCGACTTCTAAATTTCCTTCTTTTTCATAAATCTCACCTAACAATTTATGGCCATAATAACTTTTGGAATTTTTTTCAATCAATTTTAATATAGTTTCTTTAGCCTTTTCATCATTTCCGAACTTTATTATAAAATTTATATAAAGTCATATATATAGCTTCTGTTAAAGTAATTCCTTTTTTCTCTATTAAAATTACTATTGCTGGTATTACTATTGAAAAAATATATGTTATTATAATAAGTATAGTAGGCAATTTTATATTCATTAATAATGCAAAAAATCCAATTGCTATTCCTAAAGCTTGTAGCACTAATACATATATGTAGTTTGTGTCATTTTTTTGTATCATTCTAAAAAACAGAAACAAAAATAATCCTAAAGCAAATATATTAAATAGCATTCTTTCTAACATATTTTTCTCCTTATTTTTGGAATTTATTTTTATAATTTTCTATACATTCTTCAATTATTTTTTCTGCTTCTTCTCTTCCTTCTATTTTATCTACCATTGTTTGTTTTCCTTCTAGTTGTTTGTAAACTTCAAAGAAGTGTTTTATTTCACAAGCAATATGTTCTGGTATTTCTTCAATATTTTTGTAGCAATTTAAAAATGGGTCATCTTTTGGTATTGCTATAATTTTTTCATCAAATTGATATCCATCTATCATTTTTAAAACGCCTATTGGATATACTTCTACCAAAGCCATTGATACTATTTTTTCATGGCAAAGAACTAATACATCTAATGGATCTCCATCTCCTGCATATGTTCTTGGTATAAATCCATAGTTTGCTGGATAATGTGTAGCTGTGTATAATACTCTATCTAATTTTAATAAACCAGTTTCTTTATCAAGCTCGTATTTATTTGTTCCTCCTTTTGAAATTTCAATAACTGCAACGAAATCATCTTTTTTTATTCTATCTGGATTGATGTCATGCCATATATTCATTTTTCTTTTCCTCCTTTTAATTTTTTCCACCTAACTATTTTAGGCTATTTTGGCAAAAAAGTCCATAGTTAATCGCTATTTTTTTGAAAAAAATGTCAAAAAAAGGCACTTATTTTTATTTTTTATATATAAAATCAGTGTCTTTTGTTATTTTTCTTATAATTTTTTTCTTTTTTCATTTATTTTTATTGGCCGCATTTTTGGATTTTCTATTTTCCGTATTTATCTGTTTTCTTATTTTTCTACACAGTTTATTAAACCCAATTCCACACAAATATCCTATTGTTTCACTTGATAAACATTGCTTTTCAAGTGCATACCTATTCCAATGCCTTTCATTTGGATTTTTTTCATTATTTCTCATATATTCAGTTAATTCTTTTATGCTTTTTTCATAGTAATAGTCTTTTTCTATAGACTTTTCTTTATTAGCATATTTCTTTTTTCGGTATATCTTATTTTTACTTATCCAAGTATTTCCCTTATATTCTTTCACCACTTTACCTTATATAGTTCCGTTATGTCGACATCTAATGCCTTTGCTAACTGTACCATTACTAATAGGCTTGGTTTTTTTATATTGTTTTCTATATCATTAATGTGTGTTGTAGATATACCACTCTTTTCAGACAATTTATTCAAGGTTACCTTTTTTCTTTGTCTCACTTCTTTTAATAAAATTTCCACATACATATTCTCAATCACCATAGTATAATAGTATAAATTTTTTATTATTTAATCACAGAATCAGTCCGCTATGGCGGAATTTGTAAAAATATTGCTAAATTTTATATTTTGTTTATTGGTATATCTTCTCTTCTATGTTGTTATTTAGGGCTTTTCAGTATTTTTAAATTTCAAAAATATTTTTACCTATTTGTTAATTTTTTCTTTTTTATTTTTACTTTTCTTTGCATTTTTCATTTTGCCATTTAACATAATATTCTGCATGTTGTCATAAAATCCTTTTTTTATTTTATATAAATTTTACTTTTTTATTCATATATCACTATTTTTTCAAAAAATTTATATTTTTTTAATTTTATGCTTGACAAATTATTATTCTTGGTATTATAATATGACTTGTCAGTTGCAAAACAGATATAAAAAATGCAGATGTGGCGGAACTGGCAGACGCACAGGACTTAAAATCCTGCGGTTGAATAAACCGTGCCGGTTCGATTCCGGCCATCTGCACCATAAGAGCATCAAGGAGTTCGTAAGATATGCTTGAGGTTTTAATTTATAAAAATAGTGCAAAGTTCTAACAAAAGTTCTAACACTTTTCCAAAATTAGAATTTTTATAAATAGTTAGAAATGTATTTTTAAGACAGATTACCTAAATAGCGAGTTCGGTAATTTGTTCTTTTTTTGTATCTTTTATATCTAATGCAAGTTTATCGCTAATAACACTTGCAGAAATTCTTTTGTTTTCTATATCAGCATGTGCATATCTTAAAGTAGTCTGAAAATTAGAATGACCTAACCATATTTGTATATCTTTAACTGGTACACCATTTTGAATTAATAAAGTACCACAGCTATGTCTTAAATCATGTAGCCTAATGTGTCGTAGATTGTTATTATCTAATATTTTACTAAAAGTTTGTGTTACATATCCAGGTTTCATTAATTCTCCATTTTGCATTAAACAAATATAGTCTTTATAATCATTGCAATAAGTATTGCCATAAAATTTTTTATACTCATCATATTTTTCTTTATAAGAATTTAGTAAATTTGCTATAAAATCAAATAAAGGCAAAGTCCTATAACCTGAATCGCTTTTAGCTCTATCTTTGAAAATAAATTGTGTAACACCATCAATTTTACCACGACCTACAGTGTGCCTAATCGTTAATGTTTTAGCTTTGAAATCAATAGCATTCCATTTAATACCTATGACTTCTTCACGCCTTAATCCATATACACCTGCAATTATTACTGGTAATTCAATAGTTGTATTTTTTATAATTTCCATTAGATTTAATAACTCATCTTGTGTATAATAATCAGCTGTATATTCTTTAGTTTTAATTGTTTCTAGTTTAGTAGCAGGATTACTATCTATTATTTCTGTAATAACAGCACTTTTTAGAGCTTTACTAATATTTGCTCTATAATGTTTTACTGTATTTCCAGATAGACCTTCAGCAAATAGTAAATCAAAAAAGTCTTGAATGTGTTTAGGTTTTAAATCGACTAATTTAATTTTTTTAGCTTTAAAGTATTTATATAATCTACCTTTAATAACTTGCTCATAACCTATATATGTTGTTTGTTCGACTTTTCCTTTTTGCTTTTCTAGCCATTCTAACATATAATCACAAAATAAAATATTTTTATATTTATCATATATGTTTGGATATCTTAATTTTATTTTAGATTTTTGCTCATATTCAATTTTAAATTGTTCTAGTTTTTCTTCAGCTTTTTTCTTATTTCCTTTTATAGTATAACCAGTTGGAATCCATTTGGGTTTTCTTTTTCCATAGTCATCATATAAATTTAAAACTGCATAATACAGTCCTTTCTTTTTTTGTAAGCTACCTGTTATCATTTTTCTCCTTTCCGTTGTAACAGTTTATATTTAACTTATCATTGATATTTTGTTTATTATACCATGATAATCAAAAAATTCCTACTGTTCTGTCATTACATATTTGATAACATTAACTTTAGGAATTTTATATTCTCTGCCAACTTTTTTACTTTTTATTTTCTTTTCTCTTAACATACGATATGCAAGAGAGTTACTAATTCCACCTAGCATTTTTCTCATTTGTGTAAGATTTACAATGTCTGGGTAATCTGTAAACATTAAAGTATAAGATTCTTTCATATCAGCCATATTTTTTAGCACCTCCTTTAAGATTTAAAATAAAAAAAGGCCTATTTATCAATAGGACTAATTAAATACTATAACAATATCTTTTCTTGTATTTTTGTGTTGGTATTTTAATATTCATATTTATTGATTTAGGAACATCACTACCAACTTTTAATTTTCTATCTATAACTAAATTACCTTTACTATTCCTATGATAAGCACTTGCATTCCATTTTCTATATGCTAAATCACTCATTTCAGAAGAATAAGATAATTCTTTACTCGCTTCAATATGTTGCTGTTTAACAAATTCGTATAATTGTTTATCAGTTTCATTTTGTCTTTTGTTTCTAATCCATTCTCGTTTAGCAATTTTACGATTTTCTTTACTAATATTAGCTCTATATTCTTTTTCTTGAATATATCTTATATCGTTTTTAATTATTTTTGTTATATAAGATGGATTAACATTTAATTCCTTTGCAATATTAGTTGGTTTATCATGTTCATTATAATATTTGTCTAGAATATAGTTTTTTGTATTTATAGCCATCACAACCTTTCAATCAATTTGGTAAAATTTTTGTCTACATCTTTTTTATACAAGTATAGCTCTTGACATTTTATATTAATTGATGTAATATATTATTATATTTCAACTATTAATATTTGACACTATTATAAAGTAATAATTGTAATATGTCAATATATTACAACAAAAAATTTAAAAATTTTAAGGAGAATACAATAATGGAGTTTAATTTTAAAAGTAACAGTGCATATTCTTATATGAGATATGGTGGATATCAAGGAAAATATAAAGGAAAAGAATACTATATGGTTCCCAACCCAGAGGCTAGTATAAATATTAGGGATTTATATGATATGTTCAGTAAAATGGATTCAATATTGGTGGATTTATTAAATATAGGAAGAATATGTATAGATTCAGACGATGATCAGACTAAGTTTACTTGTGCATATTTCTTTGTAGAGCAATATGGTTTACTAGGTTTTATGGTTGAAGCACCAATTAATGCAGATTTTCTATTAAATGAAGAGGTAACATTAAAAGAAAGTAATTTTATTAATAAAAATTGTGTAATGCGAACGAAAGAATATTTTGATTTATTCTTTCCATTTGCAAAAGATACTGAAATGAATTATACAGTAACAAATGGTAAAGTAGAAATAGAAACAAATTCTGATTTACAAAGAATGTTAAATCATACATCACTTAGCAATCAATTAATTTATTCTAGTTTTTATTGTGAAAAAATAGATTGGATAATTGAATATGCAAAAAAAATGTATAAAACATTCAAAAAATATGTAGATTTAGCAAATAATAGTATAAATGATTATGATGAATATAGAGCAAGAGAAACTATAAATGATTATTACTTTTCTGGAATACCATATAAAATAAACATGTATGGAAATACACCAGAAATCTCTTGGCAACCTAATTGTTTAAAACAAGCAATAGATATGGCTTTTGGATTTATGCTTTGCAGTGAAAAAAATCCTTTAAAAATTTGCAAACATTGTGGTAAAGTATTTTATGCCAAAAACCCTAAAGCTGAATATGATAGTAGTCAATGTAGAAACCAAGCAAATGTATATAAAAGTAGAAACAAAAATAAAACAGATTAAAAATAATTATTGAAATTATAGAAAAAGCATTGTTTTTAAAATAAAATTAAAGTATAATAAATCCATCCTTTTCATAGAGGGAATCTTTGTGGAAGGAGGTGAACATTTTGAGTTCATTCGATTTAATTTGGCGATTAATGTTTTATTATTACTTAGTAATAGTAAAGATGATGAAAACCAAAATTCTCAAGATTAGTACAAACTAATCAAAGGCAGTCTGGTCAACTGCCTTTATTTTTTTGCAAAAAAATGAGATATGTGGTCAACATATCTCTGTGAACATTCGAGTTCTTCGATTTATTCTCTTGCTTAAGCTAAATATAGTATACTATATTTTTTATTATATGTCAAATGTTTTTTGAATATTCATTTTTTTATATTTATTAAAATAATTTCTATTTGAAGTATATCATAAAATAAGCAAAAATACTAGCATTTTACATAAAAATGTGATAAAATAGTAAGCAATTGCTAGTAAATACTAGTTTTAAATTTTTATACTCCTGTTTTACAGGTTAATATATAGACAGTTAATACAAAATAAGTATTTTAAGGAGGAAGCTTTATGGAAGAAAAACTAAAAAATTCAATGAGATTTTACATGTTAGCCACACAGCTTAAATATAAGATAAGAAGTGGCTGGGATAAATCACATTGGAATGTGAGTAAAGATCGGGTAGAAAGCATTGCGGAACATGTTTATGGGACTTGTATTTTAGCTTTAAGTATTGATTCTGAATTTAAAACAAATTTAGACATCAATAAAGTTATAAAAATGCTGGTTCTTCATGAATTGGGAGAAGTTATTATTGGTGATATTACACCATTTGACAACATAACTCCTGAAGAAAAAATGAAAAAAGAACATGAAGCAATGAGAGAAGTTATTGGCGACTTGGTTAATCAGGAGGAGTTTCTTTCATTACTATTTGAATTTGATGAAAAGAAGACCAAAGAAGCAATTTTTGCTCATCATTGTGATAAATTGGAAGCAGATATACAAGCTAAAGTTTATCAAGATATGGGATGTCAGCATCCGTTAGATGAGCAAGAAAACAATGTGGTTTTCAAGAGCAATAAAGTTCAACAGATGGTAAAAGATGGAGCTCAAACTGCATTTGATATCTGGTATGAATGGGATAAATCATTGTACTATGATGACGAAGATTTTGCCAGACTTCTTGATTATGTGAGAACAATCAATACTCAAGAACTTTTAAAGTAACTCGTAAACTAATTAGTTAATGAGGTAACAGAATGAGTTTTTTTGAAAAGAAGTACAAGGTTACAGGTTGGCATGGTGATACACAATCACTTACTGCCAAAAAACTCTATGAGCGGGTGTTAGAGGACAGCAAATCTGGAATTACAGAAGGAATATCCTTCAAGAGGAGAGGTAACGGATAAGGCAGCAGTTTACTCATGTTATCATTCTTTGCCAAGCACAGATGAAACTGTGAAGAAGGTTAAAGACAAGTATTTGACAGCAGTGATAACTGGAATTACTAGGTATACTCAGTGTGAGGTTCGTTTACCAATTCATATAGGAGCAACCTATAGGCAAAAGGTAGAAGAATGGAAAAAAGCAAAGTTTGATGAGTATGTTTCTGCTGTTGAGATTGACTTTGATCAGTTGAGGGAAGACTTGTATGCTGATTTTGACAGGATGGTTAAAACAGCAGAAGAAGAAGGAGCTTTTGAAAAGGATGACGAAGAATATCGTGAAGAAATGAGAAAGTTCTGGGCTTCAATTGATTTAAAAGACCTTTAAGCAACTTTTTAATAATCAATTCAAAAGGAGCATTTGGAATTTTCCAGATGCTCCTTTACAATTCATATTCGTATTCGCTTTCTCTTTCTTCCTTTTTTAATTGTTTTTCTGGGTCAATAAAAGTATGAGTTTCTTCTTCAAATTTCTTAACTAATTCTTTAGATTCGCCAATACCAAATTTATGGCAAATCCAATCTATAAATTTGTCGACAGTTTCATAGAATTTATCAATAATTTTGTGTAAATGATTATTTTCCTTTTCTAACTTGCGAAATTTACCTTTATATTCATATTCTAAATTAAATGCTTTTTCTTCAAATTCTTCTTCTAACTCTCTTTTTCTATTGCTAAAATTCATATCAAGATTATTGCTCTTTTTCTTGTACTCATGTTCTAAATGTTTTACAGTTTTGTGTAATTCTTCATTATCAGCAAGAATTTTATTTCGTTCTTTTTGGTACTTTTCAGCCTCATCAACAACTTTAGATTGTTTTGATAATTCTTTATGCAATGATAAGTTATCTTTATACAATTCTTTAATTAACTCATCTTTAGGTTTTATAATTTCTTCTAATATTTTTTCATCTCTCTTTAGTGAGAATTTGCTAATATCAGTTATATTTGGAATTTCTGGCAATTCTAGTTTGATTTCATTTAAAATTTTCTTGGTATTTTCATAATTTGTAATCTTCTTATATTCTTCAACAGTATAATTCTTTCTGTCTGTATCTTCAACAAATATTCCTCTTTCTAAATTAAAACCTTTTGATTTTACATGATTGAAGTAGGCATCTTGTAATTTTCTGTAACTATCTCGACCTTTCCAAAAATCTCTTGCACAAATTTTATCAATATCGTTACCTTCTTTATCTTTTGTGTGAACAACAGGAACAAACATTAAGTGCATATGTGGTACACCTTCATCTAAATGTA
>USFC01000015.1 GCA_900553865.1 uncultured Clostridium sp. | reverse complement strand
ATGAGCAATTAGATTTAAATAAAATAGAAGATTATATAGAAGATAATACATCAAACGCAGTAAAAATAGAAAGCGTAAAAGGTGGAAGTTATTTTGGAGAGTCAACAACAGTAAAAGATACAAATGGAAATTTAATTAAAGTTCCAAAAGGTTTTAAAATAGCAGCAGATAGTGGATTAAATGTAACTGAAGGTATAGTAATAGAAGATAATGATATAAAAACAGGAATTGGGAATAATAGAGGGAACCAATATGTGTGGGTTCCAGTAGGAAATGGAATAAAGAAGAGCGACGGAACAACAGTAAATATTACACTTGGAAGATATACATTTGCAAATGGTACAAATGATAAAGATACAAATGGAAATGTTTTAGCAAAAGGAACACCAACATTAAAACAAGATGCAGAAAATTATACACAAGAAGTTATAATAACATATAATGGGAATGAATATAAAGAATTAGCAACATCAAGAGTTGGAAAAGTAGATTCTAGCAATCATTTAAAGGATACAAATACAACAGCCTTAAATTTAAAAGGATTTGTAGATAGTGTAAAAGCAAATGGAGGATATTATATAGCAAGATATGAAGCAAGTTATGGAACAGATAAAAAGGCAAATTCAAAAGTTTCAAATACTTATGCAACTTCAACACCAAATAAAGAAGGACAATTATGGAATAATATAACACAAATAAATGCAGCAACAGCAAGTAGAAATTTATATAATACAGTAAATTCAGATTTAATAAATAGTTATGCATGGGATACAGCAATAGTTTATATTCAAAATTTCTCAGGAGATACAGATTATTCAAAACAAAATTCATTAAATGAAGATTTGGCAAATACAGGAACAAATAGTGATGAAAAATGTAAAATAAATGATATGGCATCAAATACTGTGGAATGGACTACAGAGTACTGTACTAGCACTTATAGCAGTAATGCTTTTCCTTGTACTTATAGAGGAGGTTACTACGGTAGCAGTCATTACACGGACAGCAGGAACTTCAAGGGTGCTACGTACAGCAACGACTTCCTTTCTTTCAGGAGTGCACTTTATATGTAACTTGAAAGCTGAGGGAAAAACTAAAAGATAGAGAGTAATAGAATGAAAAAGAATAAAATAAGAAAGTTCGACCATCTTAAATAACCCCGAGCCAAAGTTACAACTTTAGCTCGGGGTAAATTATTATTTAGTTCCAACAGCCACAATCTTATTATGAGGGTTATAAGTATCTTGAGAAAGCAAAGTTTTAGAAACAACCTCTCCATTCCTTTTTAAAATTCTGTAAGCCACAGCCTTGCAACCATTTGAACCACTTTGAACAACTTTAGTTTGGCCTTTAGCCAAAGAAGCATCTTGCTTAGTTATAGTCTTAAAGGAAATATATTGAGTAATGTAAGATTGAATTTCAACCTCATATTCATCCTTTTCAAACAATCCAAATATCTTAAAATTAATAGTTCCGCCAGAGCCAGAGCAAACAATTTTAACAGGGTAACTTCTGTTATTTTTAAACTTAAAATCAGGACCACCCCATGAAACAGTGGCATCTCTTCCGGCAGGCACATAACCTGGGTTAAAACCATGGTTAGTTCTTTCAACAATCTCCAAATTAGAAAGCAAAACCGCATTATACAAAGTAGAAGAAACTTGGCAAATTCCACCGCCAATGCCAGTAGTAACTTTGCCACCTGAATAAACAGCAGCACTTTTAAAGCCAGCGGCAGCAGTTCTTTTGCCAACAGTTGTATTATACGAAAAAGTTTCGCCAGGCATAAGCACAGTGCCATTTATTTTTTGAGAAGCTAGTCGTATATTTGTGCTTCTGTTTGCATTTCTAGTACTGTAAGTAGTAGAATAAGAAGCAAGCAAATCAGGAAAAGCTTCAGTGCCAATATCATTAGTAGTTATTGAAGGGTGAAGCACCTTTAAAGGAATAGTGCAAGAATCCTCACAATTATTATAAAGCTCAGTAGCCTCCTCAATAGAAATAGAAAAATCTATACCATTAACATGAGGGTGAACCACATAAGGATTTGTAGTATAATAAGCATTTTGCGGTTCTTTGCAAATTTCGTCATGAACGGTAGCAACACTTAAAGCTTGTGCAGTTTTATTCACAACAGGAATATTTATAATAGTAGAGCTACAATCCAAATTATTAATTAAATAAGAAATTTCAGAGTGTAAGCTTTCCTTATCAACTACCACGCCATTTTGACCTTTAGAAATAATTAAATTATTTCCTTCAACATAGTAACTAGGGTTTATTAATCTATCAGGAAAAGAAGTTTCCATTTCATTAACTAGGGAATCCAGCGTTTCAGCGTTATAAGAGAAACCAGGATTAACCTTTATTCCAGAAAGCAAAGAAACTAAAATTTCATAATTATTTTGAAAAATATTACCTTTTCTACCCTTACTGTAAGCCACATTAATAGCATTTTCTAAATCAAAGGAAACACCTAATTGTTCTAAAATAACGGTTTGCTCACTATCGTTATATTTTAAAGTTATACTTTGAGAACTCTTTTTAGAAAACTCAGCAGAAACTTTTTCCAAAGCTTGTTCTTTACTTAATCCAGAAATGTCAACATTTTTAACACTTACGCCACTAATAATAGTAGTTTTTGCGTAATTAACTAATGCAAAAATAGTAGAAAAAATAAAAAACAAAAAAACGATAAAAACAAAAGCTAACGAAACTACAATAGCAGTTTTGTGCGATTTTTTTGGAACTGCAATTTGCTTTTGAAAATCGGAATTATTATCATTAGAATTAGCTTTGCCAGCAGCATCAACCTTATCATCAGCATTTAGTAAATTAGCTTTGTTATCATCATCGCCAACAGCAATAGCATCTTCATTAAAATTAGCTTCCTCATTTTGAATAGACTTTTTTGTAAAGTCAGTATCCTCATTTTGAATAGACATTTCTGTAAAATCAGCAGCATCATTTTGCATAGAAATTTCCTCAGAATCGGTACTATTTGATTTCAAAGGCTTCTTATTCAAATCTACGGCTTCATTTTCAAATTTATCATTTTCACGTTCATCATCACGTTCATCAATTTTTTTATCTAAATCATTATCCATTTTGTATAACTAGTTAGCCCCAAAAAGGCCAACAAATCCTCCTTATAAACTAAAATTTTACAAAAAAATGTAAAAAATCTTATAATATTAAATACTAAAAAAACAAAAAAGTAAAGAATATTGATACATTATATTAAAAAAATATAAAGGTATTCTAAAAATAGCAAATAAAAAATGAAAAAACATACTACAAACAGCATAGAAAAAACAAACAAAAAAACAAAATATAAAAAGGATATATTGAAAAAAAGTAGAAAAAGATAAATAGCAGTGTTATAATAAGAAAAAACAAAAGAAAGGAAGAGGGGAATAATGGAAAACAAAGAAGAGTTAAAAGCAAAGCTATTCCGTAATGCAAAAACAGGCTGGGAAGGAATAAGCAAAGAAGATAAGGAAAACATATTTGAATATTGCAAACAATATATGCAATTTTTAAACAACTCAAAAACAGAAAGAGAAATAGTAAAAAGCTCAAAAGAACTAGCAGAAAAAAATGGTTTCAAAAGTATATGTGAATATGAAAAACTAAAAGCAGGAGATAAAGTATATTATATAAATAGAGATAAAAGCATGTATTTAGCAATAATAGGGCAAAATCCAATAGAAAATGGAATAAACATAATAGGAAGCCATGCAGATTCACCAAGACTAGACCTAAAACCAAACCCACTATACGAAGATTCAGGATTAGCATTTTTAAAAACACATTATTATGGTGGAATAAAAAAATATCAATGGACAACAATACCACTTGCAATACATGGAGTTGTAGTAAAAGCAAATGGTGAAAAAATAGAAGTAAAAATTGGTGAAGATGACGAAGACCCAATATTTACAATAACAGATTTATTACCACACTTAGCACAAGAACAAATGGAAAGAAAGCTAAAAGACGGAGTACATGGAGAAGACCTAAATATATTAATAGGAAGCATCCCATTTGAAGGAGAAAAAGGAGCAGAAGCCGTAAAATTAAACATAATGAACATATTAAATCAAAAATATGGAATTACAGAAATGGACTTTGTAAGTTCAGAATTAGAAATAGTACCAGCATTTCGTGCAAGAAGTATGGGCTTTGACTCAAGCATGGTAGCAGCATATGGTCAAGACGACAAAATATGTGTGTACACATCACTAACAGCGCTACTAAAATTAGAAAATCCAAAAACAACAGCAGTATGTATAATTTCAGACAAAGAAGAAATAGGAAGCATGGGAAATACAGGAATGGAGTCACACGTATTCGATACTTTCATATCAGAAATTTTAAACAAACTAGGAATAAATAGACCAAACTTATTAGAAAAAGTATTTTGCAATTCAAAAATGTTATCAGCAGATGTAGACGCAGCATATGACCCAATATATGCCTCTGCATTTGAAAAAAATAACTCAGGATATTTAGGAAGAGGTTTAGGACTAAATAAATATACAGGAGCAAGAGGAAAATCAGGAGCATCAGATGCAAATGCAGAATATGTAGCAATGATAAGAAACATTTTCGAAAAAGAAAATATTTCATACGAGGTTGCAGAATTAGGAAAAGTAGATATCGGCGGTGGCGGAACAATAGCATACATTTTAGCAAACAAAGGAGTAGACGTAATAGATGCAGGTGTGCCAGTACTTTCAATGCATGCACCATATGAAGTAACCAGCAAATTTGATATATATGAAGCTCACAGAGCCTACAAAGCCTTCTGGGAGAACTAAAAAGTAGCAATTAGGGACAGTCCCTAATTGCTACTTTTTGCTATGGTGATCCAGGAGGGATTCGAACCCCCGACCCACGGATTAGAAATCCGTTGCTCTATCCAGCTGAGCTACTGAACCATTGCTAACTGCAATTAATATAATAGCACTTTTTTTTACACTTGTCAACAGAAAAATCAGAATTATAAATAAAATTTGTGGAAACCAACCTAAAAGGAATTGCTTCCACAAATTTTTTAGCTTCAAATACTTTATTAAAATTCAAATTTGCTATTTTTTTTCTTTTGTCTAAATAAAGTAATTTTATTTCCAATTGTTTGAACCACTTCAGAATTTGTGCTATTAGCAATTTGGACAGCCAATTCTTTAGCATTTCCGGGAGCAGTTTCTAAAACAGTAATTTTAATTAATTCTCTTGCCTCAATAGCATTATCCAATTGTTCAATTAAAACCTCAGAAATGCCGCCTTTTCCTACTTGAAAAATAGGTTCCATAGTATTAGCAAGACCTCTTAAATAAGCTCTTTGTTTACTTGTCATCTCATTATCCCTCCTTATAAATAAAACTTTATAAAATTTCATATTATTAAATGTTTAAACTAAAAAATTATATTACCACATCTTTTTTAGAAAGAATAGTAGTGCAAATATCTTTAGTTGAATTTTTCTTAGAAAGTCTAATAGAATTTTCTTTCATTTTAGACAAAACCTCACCATTAAACAAAACTTTTTCTAAAACTTCCTTTGGGTTATCATGTTTTTTTAGCCAAACTGCACAACCAGAAGCTTCTAAAAATTCAGCATTTTCTTCTTCTTGACCAGGAATAGGGTTAATTATAATCAAAGGAAGAGAAGAAGCCAAGCTTTCACTTGTAGTCAATCCGCCGGGTTTAGTTATAACTAAATCAGAAATAGACATAAGTTCAGGAACTTTATCTGTAAAAGGAAGAACCTTAATAGTAGCCTCCTTATGCTTTTTAGCAACTATTTCCTCAAATTCTTTTTTCATTTTTTCATTTTTACCAGCAATAGCAATAACTTGAATATCATCAAAATCAGACAAACAATCTAAAATTGCTACAGTCTTATCTTTACCAAGTCCATATTCACCACCAGCAAAAAATAAAACAATCTTTTTATTTATATCTAATTCAAATAAATTGCAAATTTCTTTTTTTTCATAAGTTTGTAAAAATCTATTAGAAATAGGTATTCCTGTAACAAAAATTTTACTTTCATCAATAGAATTTTGAATCATTTTATCTTTCATAGAAGAATTAGATACAAAATAAAAATCTACAAATTTATTTCCAATAAGCCATTGCTCATGTGGTGCAAAATCAGTCATAATAGTTGCAAGCAAACAATTAGTTTTTCCTTTTTGCTTTAAATAACTAGTCATCTGCGAACCAAATGGATGAGTAGAAATTACAATATCTGGGTCAAATTCACGAAATAACTTAGCCATTTTAACTGCCATAATCTTGTTAGAAGAAGTGCTTACCTTAGACAAAAGACCATTTTGAGATTTATAATAAACCTGCTCCCAAGCCCATGGAGCTTTTTTTGCCATTTCTCTGTAAGCAGCAGTAGTTACTTTATCTAAAGCTTTATTAATATATTTAACACAATCAATCATTTCAGTTTGAACATCAGTATAATTTTCATCAATATATTGTTTAATAGACTTCGCGGCAGATAAATGTCCACCACCATAAGAAGCATAAAAAATCAGAATTTTTTTCATAAAAATTCAGTCCTTTCTTGTTTAAATAAAAGGTACATGCAGTCAAATTATAAAAAGTCCTTTAAATTTTACCATAAAAAATAACAAAAATAAATAAAAAAAGAATAAAACATAAAAAAACATACAAAATATAAATAAAATACTATAAGTAAAAGGAGAAATAAAATGAAAAAAATATGCAAAATATTATTAATAATAATGATTTTGTTAATAGGAATAATAGCAATTGTAAATTTGCCTAAAAATACTAAAACAGAAGTATACGCGGCAAATGCAGGCTCAACATCAAACGTTCAATTAATAGCAAGAGCAATAAATGGAGAAGCAAGAGGAGAGCCATATGAGGGACAAGTTGCAGTTGGCGCAGTAATATTAAATAGAGTAAAAAATCCAAACTTTCCAAATACAATAGCAGGGGTAATATACCAAAGTGGAGCATTTACGGCAGTTTCAGACGGGCAGATAAACCAACCAATAGCAGAAGGCTCAACAGTAGTAAAAGCAGCGCAAGATGCACTAAATGGCTGGGACCCAACAGGAGGAGCAATATATTATTTTAATCCAGCAACAGCCACAAACAAATGGATATGGTCAAGACCACTAATAAAAACCATAGGAAAACACAGATTTTGTAAATAAATTACCTTTGGGGATATTCCCTTTTGGTACATTAAATAATAAAGGAGAAGAGAAAAATGGGAAAAATAAAATCAAAATTATATGATTGGAAAAATCGTTTACAAGATAGACATATGCTTAGCTTAGTGGTAACGTTAGTTACTGTTATAGCAGTTTTAGGACTTTACACTTATAAAAGAGAAAGACAATTTAGGCAAACTGCAGAAAACAATTACAATATGGCATTTTTCGAATTAGTTAGTTATGTAGAAAATGTAGAAACATATTTAGCAAAATCACTAATATCTAGCACTCCAGAACACGGAGCAGAAACTTTAACACATGTGTGGAGAGAAGCAAATTTAGCGCAAAGTTACTTAGCAAGACTACCAATGGGTTCACAAGAACTTGCAAACACATCAAAATTCTTAAACCAAGTAAGTGACTACAGCTTTTCACTATCAAGAAAAAATATAAACAATCAAAATTTAACAGAGGATGATTTCAATAATTTAAAAGAATTACACACATACAGCGTAGATTTAGAAAATACACTTAATCAATTATCCGCAGATATAAATGATGGAAGAATAAAATGGGGAGAACTAACCAACAAAGGAAGTAGCATATTTTTAACACAGGTAAGCAATATCTCAAAAGATAGCTTTGACAATTTAGAAGAAAATTTTCACGAATATTCAGGATTAATATATGATGGCGCGTTTTCAGAGCATATGACATCAGTAGAAAAAAAAGGACTAACAGGAGAAGAAATAAGTGAAGAAGAAGCAAAAAAAATAGCAACAGATTTTATAGGAAATGATAGAGTAGGAGAAATAAATTCAAACGGGGTATCAGAAGACACAGATATACCTTCATATGATTTTAGTATAAAAGCAAAAAATGATAAAAAAGAGATAATAGCAGTATCTGTAAGCAAAAAAGGTGGACATATAATATTTATGAATTACAATAGGAACGTCGAAGCCGAAAGTATATCACAAGAAAGAGCAGATGAAATAGGAAAAAATTTCTTAAATAGTAAGGGATTTCCAAACATGAAAGAAACGTATTATCTAAAACAAAACGGAGTAGTTACAATAAATTATGCATACAATCAAAAAAGCACAAACGGAGATGTAGTAGTATATCCAGATTTAATAAAAGTAAAAGTTGCATTAGATAATGGTGAAATACTAGGAATAGAAACAACAGGATATTTAAATTCACACTATGAAAGAAATATACCAGTAGCCAAAATAACTAAAGAAAAAGCAAAAGAAAATTTAAATAAAAGTTTACAAATAGAAAGTGAAGGAATGGCAATAATTCCAACAGAATTTAAAACAGAAATATTATGTTGGGAATTCAAGGGAAAAGTAGATGACACAGAATTTTTAGTATATATAAATGTGCAAACAGGAGCAGAAGAAGACATATTAGTAATAAAAAATACGCCAAACGGAACATTAACAATGTAACTGTATTTGGGGACGGAGCAAAAAAACAGGTAAATAGGAAACTGTTTTTTTTGCTCCGTCCCCAAATACAGTTCAAAATTTTATTATTGCAAATAAAAACCAGTTGTCATATAATATAAAAGATTAAAATATAAATATATTTAATCTCCTAAACATAAAATATAAACGGAGGAAAAGAATTATGGAAAAAGAAAACCATAAAATTAGTGTAAGGGAAATTTTAAAGGTTACAAAAGGAGAATTAGTAACAGGAAATGAAGAATGTCTTTGTCAAAATTTTGAAAGAGACTCAAGGGAAGTAAAGGAAGGAGATATATACTTAGGAATACAAGGTGAAACCATAAATGGTAGCATCTATTTTGAAGAAGCCTTTGCAAATGGAGCCAAAGGTGCAATTTTGCAAGATATTCAAATAACTAAAGAGCAAAAAGAAAAATATAAAAATAAATTTATTATTATAGTAGAGAACACAATAAAAGCGATGCAACAAATAGCAACATATAAAAGAAGCATGTACAACATACCAGTAGTAGCAATCACAGGAAGCGTAGGAAAAACTAGCACAAAAGATATGGTGGCAAATGTAATGAATGAAAAATTTAATACCTTAAAAACACAAGGCAACTACAATAACCACATAGGTGTGCCACTTACAATATTTAGGCTAAAAAATGAAGACGCATTAACTATTGAAATGGGAATGAATCATTCAGGCGAAATAAGTACACTAACAAAAATTGCAAAACCAACAGTCTGTGTAATTACAAATATAGGAACCGCACACATTGGAAATCTAGGTTCAAGGGAAAATATATTAAAAGCAAAGCTAGAAATATTAGAAGGAATGGAAAAAGGCGGAACCGTAGTAATAAACAATGATAACGATTTACTACATAAATGGTACTTAGAAAATAAAGAAAAATACAAAATAATTACATATGGAATAGAAAACGAAAGTGATTTTTCAGCAGAAAATATAGAGTCAAAAGAAGACGGAAGCACATATACATTAAAAGGTACAAACGTAAAAATCAATGTACCAGTAGGAGGAAATCATTTTGTACTAAACAGCTTATGTGCAATAGCAGTAGGAAGCATTTTTGAAATACCAATGGAAAAAATAAAGCACGGAATAGAAAGTTTTGAATTAACCAAAAAAAGAATGGATATTACTAAAACAGCAGAAAACATAACAATAATAAACGATTGTTATAATGCAAACTATGATTCAATGAAAGCAGCCTTAGAATATTTAGGAAAAATAGAAAACAAAAGAAAAATAGCAGTATTAGGTGATATGCTAGAACTTGGAGAATATTCTAAAGAATTGCACGAAAAAGTAGGGAAAGAAATAATAAAAAACAAAATAGATATATTAATAGTAGTAGGAAAAGAAGCCAAACATATTGCAAATATAGCAAAAACAGAAATGAATAAAGAAAACATAATAGAATGTGAATCAAACGAAGAAGCCGCAAACGAAATAAACAAAATAAAAAAGACAAATGATTGCATTTTATTCAAAGCATCAAATGGAATGAAATTTGGAGAAATAATAGAAAAAATTCACAATTAGGGACAGTCCCCAATTGTGACAATTTCTCAATTTGGGACAGTGTTAATTATAAAAGATTTTAATATGGAGGTAAAAATATGAAAGTAGCAGTTATATTTGGTGGAATGTCTACTGAACACGATGTATCAATAGTTTCAGGAATATCAATTATTAAAAATCTAAATCAAAATAAATATGAAATATATCCAATATACATAGATGAAAATGGAGATTGGTATAAATACACTAAAAAAATAGAAGAAATAGGAACTGTAGAAGTTGGAGATAAACTAAAAGAAATAGAGAAAATTGAAAATCCAATGAACTATTTAAAACAAATGGATTGTATTTTTCCTGTACTACATGGTTTGTACGGAGAAGATGGAACAGTGCAAGGCTTATTTGAGCTTTTAAAAATTCCATATGTGGGCTGCAAAGTGCTAGCTTCTAGCATATGTATGGATAAAGTATATGCAAAAATAATATTTGAAAAAGCGGGCCTAAACCAAGCAAAATATGTATATATAAGAAAAGACAAAGAAAAATATAGATACATAGCAAACAATTTTGAAGAAACAATATGCACATTGGAAGAGGTTGAAAAAGAAGTAGAAGAAAAATTAGAATATCCAATGTTTGTAAAGCCTTCTAACTCAGGATCTTCAGTAGGAATAAGAAAAGTAAAAAATAAAAAAGAATTAGAAGAAGCCATAAAATATGCAGGAAAATATGATAACAAAATATTAGTAGAGCAAGGAATAATAGGAAGAGAAATAGAGTGCGCGGTACTTGGAAATGAAGAAGTATTAGCATCATGCGTAGGAGAAGTTCTGTCAGCAGAAGAATTTTATAGCTTTGACTCAAAATATAAAAATAGTCAATCAAGAACAGTAATTCCTGCCAATATTGAAGAAAACATATCAGAAGAAATTAGAAAACAAGCAATAAAAGCATATAAAGCAGCAGGAGGTGCAGGACTTTCAAGAGTAGATTTCTTTGTGGAAAATGGAACAAACAAAATAATAATAAACGAAATAAACACAATGCCAGGCTTTACAGCAATTAGTATGTATCCAAAATTATTTGAAGCAGTAGGTATAAAATATACGGAATTATTAGATAAAATAATAGAATTATCACAAAAGTAAAGGGATAAAACAAAAACTCTTGAAAAAAACATCCATACTTGATATAATAAAAACACCATGGGAATGGGAGGATGTTAAATGATATTTAAAGATTATTATAAAATATTACGATTAGAAAATAACAAAGTAAATATAGAAGAAATAAAACAAGCATTTCACAGTCAAGCAAAAAAGTATCACCCAGACGTAAACGAAAATCAAGAAGCAGAAGAGAGATTTAAAGACATAAATGAAGCATATAGAACACTTTCAAACAGTTCAGCCAAAAGAAAATATGATAGGATTTGGTACTCACACGTTGGTAAAAAAATAGAAAAACAAAAAGACAAAGAAGAAAGAGAAAGCAAAACAGATTTATGGAGTTTACTATTTGGAGCAAACAAAGTAGAACGTAAAATAAAAAAAGAAAGCAAAATACCAGAAAAAGGAGAAAATGTAGAAACACAAATAAATGTGGGAATAAAGCAAGCATTTTATGGAACAAACCAAAAAATATCATTGCGCACAGTAGAAGGAAAAATGAAAACTTTTGATGTAAAAATACCTTCAGGAATAAGAAATGGAGAAAAAATACGTTTAATAGGGCAAGGTAAGCAAGGTCAAAACGGTGGCAAAAACGGTGATTTATTAATAAAAGTAAACATACAAAATAGCAATATATATAAACTATATGGATATGATATATATACAGATTTGCTAATTACACCTTGGGAAGCAGTACTAGGAACAAGAGCACAAATAGAAACAATAGATGGAGAAAGTAAAATATATGTGCCACAAGGAGTAGAAAGTGGCGAAGAAATAAAAATACCACAAAAAGGTTACAAAAACGGAAAAGGTGGTAGAGGAGACTTAATAGCAAAAATAAAAATAGTAGTACCAAAAAAGCCAACAAAAGAAGAAATGGAAATATATGAAAAATTAAAAAATATATCAAAGTTTGAACCAAGAAACAGAACAACAATAGCATAAAAATGCTATATTTGACATAATGAGAATAAAATAGTATAATTATGTATAGTTGTGATTAAACTAAAGAAAAACTATGAAAGATTTGGTTCATAGAAAGGAGCTTAAAATGAAAAGCATACAAGGAAAGCACTTCAGCATAACAGATCCAATGGGAGTAAATACAGTAATATACAGAATAAACAAAACAGCAAAAGAATATTTACAAAGTTACCCTAAATATACAGTAGAAAGGCTAGTGTCAACAGAAGAAATAAAGGGAAATTTAAAAAGAAAAACTTTCTTCATAGATGAACCAGATTATGAAGAACAATTGCTATTTCTATCATTTGGAAAAGAAAAAGTAGTCGTTAATACAGGTGTTTTAGAAGACGACAAAGTAAAAATTTCTAAAAAACCTATGCCAATAAAATTTGACACTTTGTATTCAGACAAAGAAGAATATAAAGAATTTGGATACACACCAAACTTAAAAAGACCAATATCAATAATAGACCCAGAAACAGCAGAAGAAGTAAAACCGGTATTATATATGGACGAAAAAACTAACGAAGTAAAAGGAAAATGCAAATTAAAACCATACAAATCTTATTTTGCATTTGAAATACGAGATAAGAAAGACTAAGAGGAGGATGTTTAATAATGAGTCAAACAAGTGGAGATTCAAAAAAATATGATATGGTATGCATATCATTTGGAAAAGAAAATCAAAAAGGAATAGAAGTCACAAAGGCAGGCAAAAAAGATAGCTTTTTAGAGCAAACAATGGAAATACAAGCTGTGCCATGTGACTTAGGAGAAGTTGTAAACTTTGAAAACTATAAAAAAATAGCAGAAAACAATCAAAAAAGACTTACAGCACATGCATTAGAAATGGCAGAAAAAAGAGGAAATAAAGCAGAAATTTTAAACTATAACTTAGAAAGAGCTAAAATAGAAGGAAAAGCAAACAAGACAAGAAAAGCACAAATAGCAAGGTAAAATAAATAAACCAAACCAAAGAAAAGGTGGAAAGCCATGGAAAAATTTAAAAGAACATTAAAACAAAGTAAAAGATTTTTAATTATAATAGGAGTACTATGGGTATTTTTAGCCATAGTACTTATTGCGCCTATAGCAGAGGCAATAACAGATGCCTCAAAAACAGGAGTATTTGTATTAGATACCTTTGTAAATAGATTAATACCAGCAATAACAAGCTTCTCAAGCATAGGCAAAATGTTTTCAAAACAATACATAAGTACATTTGGAAGTTGCTTAATGAACTATACAATAGTATTTATAATATGTTCAATAATAGGTTTTATAAAATCAAAACCAAAGGGAGAATATCACGATATGGAGCATGGCTCTAGTGATTGGAGCGAGCATGGAGAACAATATAGAGTACTAAGTAAAAATAAAGGAATAATATTAGCAGAAGACAATTATTTGCCAGTAGATAAACGTGGAAACGTAAACACACTTATAGTTGGACGGTTCAGGTTCTGGTAAATCAGCATCATATTCAAAACCAAATGCATACCAAATGCTTGGCTCATATGTATTTACAGACCCAAAAGGTGAACTATATGACGACACAGCAGGATATTTAAAAGAACATGGATATGATATAAAAGTGCTAAATTTAGTAAACCCAGCAAACAGTGATGGTTATAACCCACTAATGCACATATATAATGAGCTAGACGTAGACGTTATAGCAAACACAGTAGTAAAAGGACAAGCCTCAGAAAGCAAGTCTGACCCATATTGGGACGACATGGCAGAAATGCTATTAAAAGCATTAATTTATTACCTAATTGCTACAAGACCAGAAGAAGAGCAAAACTTAGCAAGCTGTTCAGAATTGGTAAGGGCAGCAAACGCAAATGGTGGAAGTAACTTGCTTACAGAATTAATAAACCAATTACCTTATGACCATCCAGCAAGAATGTACTATAAATCAATAGAAATAGCACCAGAAAAAACCTATGGCTCAATTTTAAGTTCTTTACAATCAAAACTAGGAAAATTTGATTCAAAAGAAATAGCAGAAGTAACCTCAACAGATACAATAAACTTTGAAGATATAGGAAAGAAAAAAACAGCAGTATATGTTATATCATCAGACACGCACACAGCATATGACTTTTTACTTACAATATTCTTCTCTCAAATGATACAACAATTATACAACTACGCAGACTTAAATGGTGGAAGACTTCAAATGCCAGTTTATTTCATATTAGACGAGTTTGCAAACATAGGTAGAATACCAGACTTCGACAAAAAAATATCAACCTCAAGAAGTAGAGGAATTCAATTTAGTGTTATTTTACAAAACTTAGACCAATTAGAAGCAATATACGAAAAAAGCTATGAAACAATAATTGGTAACTGCGATACACACGTATTTTTAGGAAGTAACTCATACAAAACAGTAGAATATTTCTCAAAAGCATTAGGAGAAAAAACAATATTCAGACAAAGTAAATCAGTAAACCGTGATAAACATGCACACAAGCAAGGCTTTAGCGATTCAGAGCAAATGCTAGGAAGAGCATTAATGACGCCAGACGAACTTCGTAGAATGGATAATGACTTATGTATAATTTTTGAAAAAGGAATAAAACCAGTAAAAGCAAAAAAATACTATTATTTCGCACATCCAAAAATGTACAAAGAATTACAAGAGAATAAATTAGACCATAACCACTTTGATGCAGGAGTAAGAGGAGAATGGAGAAAATACAATCCATATAACCCATATGTTCCAGAAACAGAAAAAAAAGCAGCACAAAATCTAAAAGTAGAATCGCTAGATGACCTATTCGAAGATGACAGCGAAAAAGAAGAAAAAATACCAAAGGAAGTTCCTCAAGTAAAAGAAAATGAAGAAATAAACAACATAGAAATAGAAGAAATGCCACAAATAGCTGAAGAAAAGCAACCACAAAAACAAGAAACACTTTCAGACTTATTTGACTTTGAAGATTTTGAAACACCTACATTACCACAAGAAAAAGAAGAAAAGAAAGAAGAACCACAGCTATTTACAGAAGACATACAAAAAGAATTAGAAGCAAAATTTGATGAACTATTTGGACCAATGGAAGACTAGTAAAAAAGAAAAATACTTATTAATATAAAAATTAGTAAGTATTTTTTTACATAAAAAATAAAAACAAATGTTCTAAAATGTATTGACTTTTATAAAAAACATTTATATAATAAAGCAAGAAAATTTGGAAAAAGCAAAAATGGAGGTAAAAATGAAATTTGTACATATAGCAGATATGCACTTTGATACGCCATTCAGAATGCTTAGCGACAGAAGAGATTTAGGTGAAACACGAAGATTAGAGCAAAGAAAAGCATTCAAAAAAATGATAGAATATATAAAAGAAAATGAAATACCATACCTATTAATAGCAGGAGATTTATACGATAACGAATACATAAGAGAAAGCACAATAGAATTCATAAACAATTTATTCAAGCAAATACCAAATACCAAAATATACATAGCACCAGGAAACCATGACCCATACTTAAAAAACTCATATTATGCCAAATATAATTGGAATGAAAACGTAAAAATATTCACAGCAAAAGTAGAAAAAGTGGAAAACGAAGATTTTATTTTATATGGATATGGATTTGAAGACTTCTATTGTTACGATTCAAACATAGAAAATATAACCATAGAAACAAAAGAAAAAATAAATATATTATTAACACATTGCAACTTAGATGGAAGTGCAACAATAGAAAAACCATACAACAATTTGTCATCAAAAAAATTACAAGAAATAGGCTTTGACTATGTTGCAACAGGCCATATTCATAAAACAAACATAGAAGAAAAAACGAATATAATATACCCAGGATCAACAATATCACTTGGGTTTGATGAGCTTGGAAAACATGGAATGGTAGTAGGAAACCTAGAAAAAGGAAAACTTAATTTAGAATTTGTTGCATTAGACGAAAAAGAATTCAAGGAGCAAGAAGTAAACATTAGTGAAATACAAACAATAGAAGAACTAGCAGAAAAAATAAACGAAATAGAGTTAGAGCCAAACAATTTGTATAAAATAATATTAACAGGAAACAGAAACTTTGAAATAAACGTATATAAATTATATAAATTAATAGAAACCGAAAACATAATAAAAATAAAAGACAAAACAAAAATAAGCTATAATTTAGAAGAAATAGCAAACGATAGCACATTAAAAGGAATATTTGCTAAAGAAATGTTAGAAAAATTAAAAAATGAAAATATAGATAAAGAAACGATAGAAAAAGCCATAGAAATAGGAATGAACTCTTTATCATAAACAAGAGGTGATATTTTGAAAATAGAAAAAGTACAAATAAATGCTTTTGGAAACTTAGAAAATAAACAAATAGAATTAGGAGAAAATATAAACATCATAAAAGGAAAAAACGAAAGTGGAAAATCCACATTTCTTAAATTTATTGTGGATATGTTTTATGGAATATCTAAAAATAAAAGAGGAAAAGAATTTTCAGACTATGATAGGTACAAGCCTTGGAACAATGAAGAATTTTCAGGTAAAATAACTTACAAATTAGATGATGGAAAAAAGTATGAAGTATTTAGAGATTTTAACAAAAAAAATCCTAAAATATACAATGAAGAAGGGGAAGACATTTCAAAAGAATATACAATAGACAAAGTAGCTGGAAGCAAATTCTTTACAGAGCAAACCAAAATAGAAGAAAATACATTTCTATCTACATTTGCAGCATGCCAAACAGAAGTAAAATTAGAAAAGCAAGAGCAAAATGTATTAGTTCAAAAATTAGCAAATCTAGCAGGAACAGGGGAAGACAACGTTTCCTACAAAAAAGCATTAGAAAAATTAAATAAAAAGCAAGTAGAAGAAATAGGAACATTAAGAACAACAGGAAGACCAATGAACCTAGTAAAAGAAGAGCAATTTAAACTACAAGACGAAATAGGAGAACTAGAAACTTATAAAGAAGAACGCTACATAATAGATGAAAACAAAAATACACTAGAAAGCAAAGTTCAGGAAAATGAACAAGAATTAGAAATATTAAAACAAATAAAAAGACTATATGAAAACAGAAAAATAGAAGAACAAAAACTAGAAATACAACAAACTTTAATAAATTCAGACGAAGAAAAAATACAAAAATTAGAAAGTGAAAAAAAAGAAATAGAGCTAGAATACCAAGAAATAGAAAACAACATAAATAAAAAAGCAGAAAATAAAGCAGGGAAAAAACAAAAAACAAAAATAAAAAATATAATAATGTTACTAATATTTATAATAGGAATTGCTTTAGGAATAAGCTGTATGCAAAAAATAATAGTAGCAATAATAGCATTTAGCATAGCGGCTGTAATGGCAGGCTTATTAATAATGGCAGTAATAAAAATCAAAAAAGAAAACAAAAAAATACAAGAGATAAACGAACAGAAAAAACTTGCAGAAAAGCAGCTAGAATTAAGCAAAAACGAAATAGAAAAACTAAATGCACAAATAGAAATGTTAAACAAAACAAAAGAAGAAAAAATAGTAGAAATACAAAATCAAAAGCAAAAAATAAATGTAAATCTGCAAGAAAAATTACAAGAAATAGAAAACGAATACAAAATAAGCAATATACAAGTAGATAGCAATATTTCATATAAAATAGAAAATTTACAAGAAGAACTAAACAAAAACAAGTTAGCATTGCATAAATTAGAATTAGATAAAAACAGCATAATGCCAAAACTTGAAAAACTAGCAAGTATGGAAGAACAACTACAAGAACTAAACGAAAAAGAAATAATGTTAAAAAACGAAAACGAAGCAATAGAACTAGCAAAAGAAGTATTAGAAACAGCCTACATAAAAATGAAGGAAAATGTTACTCCAAAATTTACAGAAAATCTATCTAAAAACATAGAAAAAATATCAAATGGAAAATACCAAAAAGTAAAAATAAATGACGAAGAGGGAATAATAGTAGAAAAGCAAAATGGAGAATATGTATCAGCAGAAAAATTAAGCGTGGGAACAATAGAGCAACTATATCTATCATTAAGATTTGGTGCAATAAGCGAGCTTTCAGAAGAAAGTATGCCAATAATTTTAGACGAAGCATTTGCATATTATGATGAAGAAAGACTAAAAAATATTCTTACATATATAAACAAAGAATACAAAAACAACCAAATAATTATATTTACATGTACAAATAGAGAAATAGAAATATTAAACAAAGAAGAAATAAAATATAATATAGTAGAAATGTAGTAGAAAAAATGGCGCTTTTTCCTATTGAACAAAGTAAAAAAATGTAGTATAATACTTAAGGAAAAAAAGGGAAAAACAAAAGTCATTTGAAAAGAAATTCACTAAGTAAGAAAAGTAAAACTTGCTTAAGCAGAAAAAATGGTAAATTTTGTGCAACCTGACATTAATAAAAAGGAGAATATTTATGTTTGACAAATTAGAAACAGTAGAAAAGCGTTATGAAGAATTAACAGCAAAAATAAGCGACCCAGAAGTAATTTCAAGAACAAACGAATGGCGCGAATATATGAAAGAACACGCAGAATTAGAGCCAATAGTTGAAAAATATAGAGAATACAAAAAAGCAAAACAGGCATATGAAGAAGCAAAAGAAATGATGAACGACCCAGAAATGAAAGACTTAGCAGAAGAAGAGATGCTTACAAACAAAGAAGCTATGCCAAAAATAGAAGAAGAATTAAAAATACTATTAATACCAAAAGACCCAGACGATGACAAAAACGTTATATGCGAAATACGTGGAGGAGCTGGTGGAGAAGAAGCAGCCCTATTTGCAGGAACACTATTTAGAATGTACACAATGTATGCAGAAAGAAAACATTGGAAACTAGAGGTAGTAAACGAAAATGCAACAGAACTTGGAGGATATAAAGAAATATCTTTCATGATAACAGGAAAAGGAGCATATAGTAGACTAAAATTCGAAAGTGGAGTTCACCGTGTACAACGTGTGCCAGACACAGAAAGCAGTGGAAGAATTCATACTTCAACAGCAACAGTAGCAGTGCTTCCAGAAGTAGCAGATGTAGAAATAGAAATAAACCCTGCAGATATAAAAATGGAAGTATATAGAGCTTCAGGTGCGGGAGGACAACACGTAAACAAAACATCTTCAGCAGTAAGACTAATTCACGTTCCAACAGGAATAGTTGCAGAATGCCAAACAGAGCGTTCACAAGTACAAAACAGAGAATATGCAATGAGATTACTTCGTTCAAGACTATATGAAATAGAAAAACAAAAAAGAGATAGTCAAATAGCAAACGAAAGAAAAAGTCAAGTAGGTAGTGGAGATAGGAGTGAAAAAATACGTACATACAACTATCCACAAGGACGTATAACAGACCACAGAATAGGAATGAACGTATATCAATTTGAAGACTTTTTAAATGGAAACTTAGATGAAATGATAGACAATTTAATTGCAGCAGACAGAGCAGAAAAACTAAAAGGTGAAGAGTAATTAATTATACAATTTTTTAGAAAGGAAAAATAGTAAGATGAGTGAAAAAAGCAAATCAGTTTTAGCATATGTATTTACTTGGATAGGAGGACTTATAGTATTATATGGTATAAAAGATAACCAAAGAAATACAAAAATACATGCAGCTCAAGCAATAGTTATAGGTATAGGCTATATGCTTATATATGCTATATACAGAATGATACCTGTATATATTCCATTTTTTTCAACAATAGTATATGGAATATATGTTGTATTAGTAGTAATAGGTATAGTAAAAGCTTGCAAGGAAGAAAATCCAGAATTACCAGTAGTAGGAAAACTTGCAATGTCTATATTTGGTAAAAAAATTAACGAACAATAAAGTAAAATAAAAATAAAAAATCCGCCACGGCGGATTTTTTTGTTAAACAAACAATACATTAAAAATACTACAAATATAGATATGCTAGAAGTATTAAAGTCAGTAGAAAAAAATAAAAATGAAGTTGAAATTTTTGACTATTATGTAAAACAATGATATAATATATACGTATTGCAATAAAATATAAAATTGATAACTATCAAAAAGGAGGGATAGTTCTTTAATTGCAACAAAAACCTAAAAATATCTAGAAACAATATGGAGGAAAGCAATATGGAGATATTAGAAAGAGGTATTGGAACAATAGTATTAGGTTTTTTATATTGGCTAACATATGAGTTATGGTTACCAACATTATCTTTTGCCTATATTGATGGAACAATTTTTTTCATTATAGGAATAATAATGATTGTAATTATAATACAAATATGGATTAGAGATGACTTGGACGAAATACTAGTAGCAGGAGCAATAACAAGTTTTATAGGAGCAGCTGCTATTTGTCTTATTCTATTTGTAGGAGCTGTTATTATAGGAGGAGGACTAATAAATTCTGGCAAAATGTATCGGCAAATTGGAGAGATAGACTATAAATCTTTTAAAGAAGATATAGTTGAAATAGATACATCTCAAATACCAATTGTAGATATTGATTTGGCAGATAAACTTGCTGATAAGAAGTTGGGAGAAGAGCTAGCATTAGGTTCTCAGGTTGAAGTAGGACAGTTTACTAATAAACAACAGGTAAATGGGAAACTAATTTATGTTGCACCATTAAATCACAGGTCATTTTGGAAATGGAATGCAAATAAATCTGGAACACCAGGATATATTATTGTAAGTGCTACAAACATGAATGATGTTAAACTTGTAAAAGAACTAAATGAAGAGCAAATAAAAATTAAATATTCCCAATCAGCGTTCCTTGGAGATGATTTAAAAAGACATATCCGAAAAAGTGGATTTAGAGCAGTTGGACTTACCGAATTTTCATTTGAATTAGATGAAGAAGAAAAGCCATATTGGGTAGTAACTACTTATAAAAATTCGACATTATGGAGAAATCCGGAGGCAACAGGAGTAGTTATTTGTGATCCAGAAACTGGTAACTGTAGTTGGTATTCAGTTAAAGATGTGCCAGATTGGGTAGACATAGTTCAACCAGAGAGCTTTATAAAAAAACAAATTGAAAACTATGGAAAATATGTCCATGGAGTATTCAATTTCTCTGACCAAGATAAGTTATCCATGACAGAGCATATGACTACGGTTTATAATGATGGAGATTGCTATTATTATACAGGCATGAGTTCTGTAGGAAAGGATAGCGGTACAGTAGGTTTTATTCTAGTAGATACAAGGGACAAATCTACAAAATTCTATAGAATGGTGGGTGCTACAGAGGCCGCAGCTATGAGTAGTGCCGAAGGTAAAGTCCAAAATATGGGCTATAAATCAACTGTTCCGATTCCATTGAATATTACAGGAATTCCTACTTACTTCTGTACTTTAAAGGATAACGAAGGACTGGTTAAACAATATGCAATGCTGAACATTGAGGACTATTCTATTGTTGCAGTAGGAGATAGTATAGCAGAAACTAAGAGAAGTTATATTAATGCGATGAATAATAGTGGAGTTAAAGTAGACTTTGGAGATGCGGAAGTTTATGGCTATACACAGGAAGGAATTGTAAGTAGAATAGGTAGTAATATTGAAAATGGAGAAACATATTATTACTTTGTACTAGATAATGATACTGAGAAACTATATTTAGCATCATATATGGTATCAGAAGAGTTACCAATTACAAGAGAAGGAGATAATGTTAAGGTTTCCTATGTGAATGAATCAAATGGAGTTATAAATATAGTATCATTTGATAATTTAGGTTTTTCACAGGAAATTTCAAAACAACAAGAACAATTTGACAAAGAAAAGGAGAAAAATAATATTATCAATGATCCAGATAATAAAGTAATTAGTGTTTCACCAGAAGAAAACGAAAAAGTATGGGATAGCCTAACAGATGAAGAAAAGGCAAAAATACTTGAAGGAATTGAATAGAAAGCAATAAAGAACAAGGTCTGGCGATGTAATACATCGCCAGTTTCCTTTACTAAAACCAGATAGATATCCAGAAAAAAGGCATATAAATAAGACGAATAAATCACACTTCTTAAAAATAAACTAATAAAAAGTTTAAATTTAAGGAGTGTTTTAATGTGAATGAAATATTAAAAACAACATTAATAGGTCTATTTTTTGGGACATTTGGAACAACAATAGGAGGAATAATAGGAGTATGTTTCAAAAGAAAGTCAAATAAATTTTTAAGTTTTATTTTAGCGTTTGCCTCAGGACTAATGCTGGCAATAATATGCTTTGATTTAATACCAGAAGCAATGGAAATAGCAAGCATTTTCAGTGTACTTATGGGAATTATTGCAGGAATAATAATAATGATAATATGTGACGTATTAGTACAAAAAAAGTTTAATACAAGTAGAATAAATAAAAGCACAGCAAGTAATTTGTTAAAAACAGGAATAATAGTAAGCATAGGTTTAGCACTTCATAATTTTCCAGAAGGTTTAGCAATAGGCTCAGGCTTTGGGGCATCATTAACATTAGGTTATTCACTAGCGATTGCAATATGTCTGCATGATATACCAGAAGGTTGATTTCAAAGTAGACAGTATGTGGGATAGAACAATTTGAATTTAATAGAAATACTTAAATTTCAAAGTTTAAAAAATTTTGAAATTTATTTTTAACTATTGACAAAAACAAATGTTTGATATAAAATTGAGAAAAATATAAATTTTGTAAGATTATGGAAAAGTTTTAAATATTATGATATAAATAGAATAATTAATATAACTTATAATAATAAAGAGTTATTGGATGATGATTATAATACAAATATTCAAAAGCTAAAAAACGAGATAAAATTGATAAATATAGTATTAAGTTGTGGAGGAAAAATAATAAATGAAATATGATAATAGAAAAAAAGCAGATAAATTAATTCGTTCAAGTGCTGCTGAGTATTTAACATATGTAGCAGCTGCTGGAGAAAATGGAGTTGAATTGAGATATGAAGATGAAAATATTTGGTTAACTCAAAAAATGTTATCAGTATTATATGGTGTATCAACATCTGCAATTAATCAACATATAAAAAAGATATATGAAGATAAGGAATTAGAAGAAAAATCAACTATTAAGAATTTCTTAATAGTTCAAGATGAGGGAAATAGAAAAATTTCAAGAAATGTAATACATTATAATCTTCAAATGATTATTGCTGTAGGTTTTAAGGTCAATTCAGAGCGTG
>USFC01000014.1 GCA_900553865.1 uncultured Clostridium sp. | reverse complement strand
CAATGCCACAATCAAAGAATAATGCCCAAAGCAACTGTCTGATTTCAGTAGGCAAAGGGGCAACATTAAAGATAGAAAACGATATGCAACTGGATAGTAACTATAAGTTGTATAACCAGGGTACTCTCACCGCTCGTAATGTCACTTATGCCAACAGTTCTTTCATCTATAATGGAGAAAAGGGTATTATAAATATTTTAAATGAGGTGATACTATGCAAGAGAGAGAAATGTATTTATTTTTATGTTCAATTTATAGAATAAGCCAAGAAGAGATAGATATTTTAAAAGCACAATTTGGGAAATTAGAGGTTTTGATGTACTTAGACGAAAAAGAAATTTTAAAAAATAAAAATAAAGGAAAAATAGTTATAGTAAAATTAGGAGCTTTTTATATTGCAACAGATGAAGAGGCAGATTTTTTATATAGAAGGCTGAAAAAATTGGAAACATCCATCTGCCGTCCCAAATGCCCTAAATAGTTTAAAGGCTAGAAATAGCATTTCTTGCAAGTTCATCACAACGATTATTAAACTCATTATCTGCATGGCCTTTAACCTTAATAAATTCAATTTTGTGAACTTTGGTAAAATTGTATAAAGCTTCCCATAATTCTTTATTCTTAACAGGCTTTCCATCAGCAGTTTTCCAATTCTTCTTTATCCAATTATAAATCCACCCTTGCAAAAATCCATTTACTACATAAGCGCTGTCACTATAAACCTTAATTTTACAAGGAAACTTTACAAGTTTTAAAGCCTCAATAACAGCAGTAAGCTCCATAACATTATTAGTGGTGTCTTTTTTTCCACCTGAAATTTCTTTTTTAACATCTTTGTACATTAAAATAGCACCCCAACCGCCAGGTCCTGGGTTACCGAGAACATGCGCCATCTGTATATATTGTAATTTCTTCCATAATATTTGTCCTTTCAATTGTAAAATTTTAAACTTTATGATATTATAGCAATGAAATAAAATTTATACAAGAGTTATACTATAAAAATAGTAAGGAAGGGGGAAATATGGCAACAGTATTAGGAATTGTAGCAGAGTACAATCCATTCCATAATGGACATTTTTATCAAATACAAGAAGCTAAAAGGCAGACAGGAGCGAAATATGTAGTTGCAATTATATCAGGAAATTTTGTGCAAAGAGGAAATACTTCTTTAGTGAATAAATGGATAAAAGCGCAAATGGCTTTAGAAAACGGCGTAGATATAGTAATAGAACTCCCAACCGTATATAGTATATCTAGTGCGGAAAATTTTGCAGAAGGAGCAATAAAAATATTAGATAGCCTAAAAATAGTAGATACACTTTGCTTTGGTACAGAAACCGGAGATTTTGCAGCCTTAAATAATATAGCAAATGTTTTATATAATGAGCCAAAAGAATATGCATCTATATTAAACCATGAACTAGGAAGAGGAATATCATATCCAAAAGCTAGAGAAAATGCGTTAATGATGTATTTAAATGATATAAAAAGATATGCAAGCATTTTATCAGGGCCAAACAACATATTAGGAATAGAATATCTAAAAGCATTAAAAAGACTAAAATCAGACATGAAGCCACTTTCAATTCAACGAAAAAAAGTTTATTATAATGATGAAGCAATAGTGGATGAATTTGCAAGTGCAACAGCAATTAGAAGACTAGTGGCAGAAGAACAATATGATGACTTAAGAAAGGTAATGCCTAGAAATGCGTATATGCTGCTAAAAGAAGAAATACGAAAAGGGAACTATGTAATAGACCTAGTAAAATACGAAAAAGAAATAATATACAATTTAAGAAAAATGAGCATTAAAGAAATTGCAGAATTACCAGATGTTTCAGAAGGTTTAGAACATGCAATAAAAAATGCAGCAGAATCTTGCAACAATTTAATTAGCCTAGTAAATATAATAAAATCAAAAAGATATACACAAACAAGAATACAAAGAATATTGCTATATACACTTCTTGGAATTACTAAAAAAGATATGCAAAATTCAAAGAAAATAGTACCATACACAAGAGTTTTGGGCTTTAATAGCAATGGAAAAGAAATGCTATCAGACATTTGTAATATAAATCCAAAAATACAAATGATAACATCTGTAAAAAAATATCAAGACCAGTGTACAAATAAAATATTAAAAGAAATGTTGGAAAAAGATATATTTGCTACAAATGTTTATACTTTAGGATATGACTATGATTCATGGTCAAATTTAGACTATACAAACAAGTTAGTAATAATATAAATAAAAATAGGGGGAAAACTAATGAACGAAATATTTGCAGATTTACATGTACATATAGGAAGGTCAGAACAAGGAAAGCCAATAAAAATAACAGCAGCAAGAAGCCTAAACTTCGCAAACATAGCGAAAGAATGTTATGAAAGAAAAGGAATAAGTGTAGTAGGAATTATAGATTGTGCATCACCATATGTAATAGAAGATATAGAAAATTTTTTAAAAACAGGCGAAGCATATGAAATAAAAGATGGAGGAATAATATACAAAGACAAAGTTTGCATATTACTTGGAAGTGAAGTAGAAACCTCAGAAGTAGGAAGAAATGGAAATAAAGGTGCAGCACATAATGTATGCTTCTTCCCACATTTAAAAGATATAAAAGGCTTTTCACAAGAGATGAGTCATCATATAAAAAATATAACACTTAGTACACAAAGGTCAGATTTATCTGGCTATGAATTGATAGACATAGTTGAAAAATACAATGGAATATTAATTCCAGCACACATTTTTACACCACATAAAAGCTATTATGGAAATTGTACAGATAGACTAGAAAACATATTTAAAGAAAAGCTAAATAAAATATTTGCAGTAGAACTTGGCTTAAGTGCAGACACATTTTTAGCAGATACAATATCAGAATTAGAACGCATGACATTTGTAACAAATTCAGATGCACACTCACTTCCAAAAATAGCAAGAGAATACAACAAAATTCAAGTAGAAGATATATCCTTTAAAGAAATAGTAATGGCTCTAAAAAATGAAGGTGGAAGAAAAGTACTTGCAAACTACGGCTTAGACCCAAAACTTGGCAAATACCATAGAACATATTGTGACAATTGCAATTCTGTTATAGAAACAAAACATCCAGTAGAAATTTGTCCAAAATGCGGAAGCAATAAAGTGACTTTTGGAGTTTTTGATAGAATAGAGCTAATAAAAGACAAAAACGAAACAAAAAGTCCTGCAAATAGACCACCATATATATACCAAGTACCACTTGGATTTATACCAGGGGTTGGACCAAGATATATTACAAAATTGTTAGATTCGTTTAATACAGAAATGAACATATTGCATAAGCTTTCAAGAGATGATATAGAAGCAGTTGTAGGAGAAAAAATCGCAAATAAAATAGTAGACGCAAGAGAAGGAAATGTAAAAATAGTATCTGGTGGAGGAGGAGTCTACGGCAAAGTAAAATAAATTAAAAGCAATGGACGAGTTTTAGGTTAAAGCTCGTCCATAAAATTTGGTTTATGATGCAACTAAAATATTAATCATGTTTCTTTTGTTCTAAAAAGTTTTTTTATAGAATACACATTATGTATAAACAAAAGGAGGAAACTATGAGAAAACAAGAGAAAAGTTATACAAAAATAGTAAATGCCATAAAAGTGCATATTTATAACAATATAAAACAATACTTAATTATAAGCTTACTCTTCTTAATAGGAGTAGTTGCAGCAGTTATATTCATAAATAATTCAGAAAAAACTCAAATAAACTCAGAACTAGAAGATAACATAATAACATTTATTGAAAGTTTAAAAACAGAATACGAAATAGACAAAGGAGAACTTTTAAGGACATCTATTATAAACAATATAATGATAGCGGTTATATTTTGGATTTTAGGCTGCTCAATAATAGGAATACCCATAGTATATGCCATAATTATATATAAAGGTTTTTCATTAGCTTACACAATTTCAACAGTAATTTTAGCTCTTGGAACCATAAAAGGAATGTTTTTCTGTATAATTAGCTTACTGCTTCAGAATATAATAATAATACCTTCACTTTTTGCGATGGCAGTAAGTAGTGTGAATTTATACAAAGTAATAGTAAAAGATAAAAGAAGAGAAAACATAAAAGTAGAAATAGCAAGACACACAATATTTTCAGTAATAATACTTATTTTATTAATAGCTTCTTCTTTTGTAGAAACATATTTGTCAAATACTTTATTAGAAGTATGTATAACATTGATATAAAAAGTAAAAAAATGGAAACACATAGAAAATTACATAAAAAAATATATTTTTTTGGGAAAATGTCTTTACATTTTGAACGTAATTTGATATAACATATACAGTTTACGTAAGTTAAAAAATAAAAAATAGGGGAGCTAAATAAAAATGGAAAAACAAGTAAAATCTTTTTTAGAATTTCTTCAAAATGATAAAAAGGCATCAGAAAATACTTTACAATCATATAGAAGAGATATAGTTTATTATAGTAAATATATAGAAAGCAACAATTTAAATTATGCAAAAATTAAAGAAGAAGATATCAAGGAATATTTAGAACATTTACAATCAATAGGTAAAAAACCATCTACAATATCAAGGTGTTTAGCTTCAATTCGTTCTTTTTACCAATTCTTAGTAAGAAACAAAAAAGTAAAAGAAGACCCAACACTACATATTCAGTCACCTAAAATTGAAAAAAGAGTTCCTAGTGTTTTAACAGCACAAGAAGTAGAATTATTATTAAATCAACCTAAAGATGTAGATTTAAAAGGAACTAGAGATAAGGCAATGCTAGAATTCGCTTATGCTACAGGCATGAGAGTTACAGAAATTATATCTTTAGATATTAAAGACGTAAAACTAGAAGAGGGGTATGTTGTATGCCATTCAGGTTCAAAAGAAAGAAATATCCCTTTAGGAACATTATCATTAAAAGCGCTAAAAGAATATATAGAAGAAGCAAGACCAGTATTAATAAGAGATGAAAAAGTAGAAGCATTATTTGTTAATGTAAATGGCCAAAGACTTACAAGACAAGGTTTCTGGAAGATAGTAAAATATTATAAAGAACAAGCTCACATTACAAAAGATATAACACCACATGTATTAAGGCATTCATTTGCAACACATCTTTTACAAAATGGAGCAGATTTAAAGGCAATACAAACAATGCTTGGACATTCAGATATTTCTTCAACACAAGTATATATGCAATTTCAAGATAGTGGAATAAAAAATGTATATAAAAAAGCTCACCCAAGAGCATAAGAAAAAATAGATAAAAAACAGCTATGCAGTTAAGAAAAATTGCATAGCTGTTTTTGACTAGATGCATATTATAAAAAGTAGAGATATATTTAAAGTTGGTTTAAAATATGCTTTGAAAGTTATCCAATACTTTGCTCAAATTTATGATATCGTTTAATTGTATCTAAACTTATAATAGAATATGATTTTTCGGTGCCTTTAAAACTTTTAGACCATGGTGTTTCTTTTTGATGTGTCAAGTCAACTAACTCAGAAGCAGACAAACTACCATATTTCTTTAAAGACTTATCTATACTCATTATTTTCTCTGTTCCATCTTCAGCAAATATTATCCTACTTTTAGCAGGCATTTCCAAGATAGTTTTACTATCTATATCTTTAGTTTCTTGCCCTATAGGTGAATATCCATAATCTTTATATTCTTGGTATACGGTATCTACTACAGGCCCATACTTAAAGGCGTATATTTTATCAGTAAATAATTTCTTTCCAGTATCACATAAATAATCTGCAAAACATAAATATACTAACTTTTGCAACTTTAATTGAGTACATGATAATTTTGACAATATATATTTGGCTATATCAATTCCTTTTAATTTTCTATCTTTTTGTATTAAATTTATAAAACTATCGATGCTGCTAATAACTTTAACATCCTTGAAAAATGAGTCGGCTTTACATACAGAATTCCAAGTATCATCATCTGACTGTATCATATGAGTTGAAATTGAAACATCTTTTCCACATTTTTCAATAATTTTATCTAAATTTTGTTTTAGCTTTTTTTGAATACTTATATCTGTTACGATATAATCTAAAGCGATTCGAGTTCCCAATGAATATGAGCTGCTCATAAATATAAAATGCGTTACCATATTATCTATCCTCCTTTATTCTCTTTTTCCCATTTTACGTACTCTTGCTTATATTTCTCATGAGATATTATATTGTTTATTTCATCTTCTTTGTTCCATATTTGCAATTCCCATTGAAAGTTAAAATTATTTTCTTTAAAATATATATGAGTTGCTTTATAGTCACCTTTAGATGAATTTATACATTTTAATTTTATGTAATTTTCATTAATGAAGTTTGATAATTCGTCATAATTAAGCTTTTGACCACAGATAATTCTTATTCCAAACAAATCATTAAGGCATTTTTCAATAGGAATTTTTCCATTTTCATGGTTGTCATTATAATTTTTTATTTTAAACTCTATAGAGTTTTTAGTTTTGGTTCTAATATTAACTTTAGAAAGCTCACTGTTAAACTGTTTAAAATCCATTACTAATTGTATATTATTTTCATTGATAAACTCTCTATAATTAAAAATAGTTTCTAACATGGTTTCATTATTTACTAGGTCAGACACTAAATTATTTTTTAAATTGAATTTATAGTAGTATTCACTTTTTTGCCATTTTTCATTAAACTGGATATACTCTTTTTGAATAAAGTTTATTAAGCTTTCTAATTCTTTAAACATATAAATTATTTCCTTTTTTATATTTTAGCATACAATTCTATTTTTGTATATTTTTTATTTGAAATTTTAAATCATTTACATTATAAAACATTTGTTTATAAAAATCAATACTTTTTTATAAAGTTTTAAAAATATAACGTTAGATAATAAATTGCAAATGCAAAAAAATATTTGTAAAAAAGCTACACAAAATAAAAAAAATATGGTAAAATATTTAAGAAATATGAAAAAGAGTAAAAACGTACACTTTATATAAAGGAGGAATAAGTCATGTCAGGACATAGCAAATGGCACAATATACAAGCAAAGAAAGGAAAAGCAGATGCTGCAAGAGGAAAAGTATTTACAAAATTAGGAAGAGAATTACTAATGGCAGTAAAACAAGGTGGAGCAGACCCAACTGGAAACTCTAAATTAAAAGACGTTATTGCAAAATGTAAAGCAGCAAATATGCCAAACGATACAATAAACAATGCAATAAAAAAAGCTGCAGGAGCAGCAAACAGTGAAAACTATGAAGAAGCGATATATGAAGGATATGGCCCAAATGGAATAGCTGTTATAGTAGAAGCAGCAACAGACAACAAAAATAGAACAGCAGCAGATATAAGACATGCTTTCTCAAAATGTGGTGGAAACTTAGGAACAAACGGATGCGTATCTTATCTATTTACAAAAAGAGGTGTAATAGTTATAGACAAAGCAAATTGTCCATTAGATGAAGAAAGTTTAATGATGCTTGCTATAGAAGCTGGAGCAGATGATTTTTCAGCAGAAGAAGAAGTTTATGAGATAACAACAACTCCAGAAACATTTTCAGAAGTAAGAGAAAAATTAGAAGCTGAAAATATAGAGTTCTTAGAGGCAGGAGTGCAAATGGTACCATCAACATATGTAGCATTAGATGAAGCAGGAGTAGCTAGAATGGAAAGATTATTAGACATGCTAGATGAATTAGATGATGTATCAGAAGTTTACCACAACTGGGATGAATAAAATTTGTAAATATAATAAAAGATAAATATAAAAAGAAAGAAATCATAAAAGTTTCTTTCTTTTTTTGTGCGCAAAAAAGAAGGTTCTAAAACTATAAATAGAAGCATAAAATATTAATATGACTCTATTTAGGACATTTCATTTTGCTTCATAAAGTCCAAAATGTGTCACAATTATAAAAAATAAGCGTTAATTTTGGATGAAGCGGGACAGATTAACCTTTAAGAAACGTCCCTAAAGGAGTCAGAGGAGGGGAAATGGTTTGCATTAGTAGTATTTTGAGATGTTTTCCAATTAGAATTTCAAAAAGAATTGAAGATTGCTTTTTATCTGAAAATATTAATTTGAACTTATTAGAGGAAATTAGAATTCGTGCTAATAGACCTATTATTTTGAAAATCGGTCAAGAGGAAAGAAAAATTGAATATATTGTTAAACAAGAAGAGATATTGGAAACACTTCAACATATTTGTGATAACTCAATTTATAGTTATCAAAGTCAAATTTGCAATGGATATATTACTATGCAAGGTGGGCACAGAGTTGGTATAACTGGAAATGTTGTTATGAAGGATGGAAAAGTAGCCAATATGAACTATGTTTCCAGCCTTAATTTTCGTATAGCAAAACAAGTTATTGGTTGTAGCGCAAAATTAATACCATATGTAATAAAAGAAGATGAGAACTCTATCTATAATACTTTAATAGTTTCACCTCCTGGAGTAGGAAAAACAACTATATTAAGGGATTTAGTAAGAAAATTGAGCAATGGCATAGAGCAAATAAGATACAAGGGAATAAATATAGGAGTAGTAGATGAAAGAGGAGAAATTGCAGCTATGTATAGAGGTGTGCCTCAAAATGATATAGGAATTAGAACTGACGTGCTAGACAATGTAAGTAAAGCACTTGGATTAACTATGCTTATAAGAAGCATGGCTCCAAAGGTAATTGTAGCAGACGAAATAGGAAACAAAGATGAAGTAAAGCCAATAATGTATGCAATTTGCTCTGGAATAAAAGGAATTTTTACAGCACATGGTTCTTCTATTGAAGATATAAAAATAAATCCAACTTTAAGAGAACTGAGCGAAAATGGAATCTTTGAAAGAATTATATTTTTGAGTGATACAAAAGAAAAAGGTGACATAGAAAAGGTATACGCTCTAAATAAAATAGAAAAACAATATATGCTTTATACAAAAAATTAAAAATAAGTTCTAAAAACCAAGAAGCTGAATATACATATATAAAAAGCAAAAGAAAAAGGACAAGGTACATATGCAAATAATTAAATATATTATATTATTGTTAGTTTTAACTTCTAGTAGCTATATAGGAGTGTTAATTTCAAAAAAATATAAAAATAGAGTAATGGAATTAAAAGAAATGAAGTCCTGCCTTGCTATTTTTGCTACAAAAATAAAATTAACATATGAGCCAATACCAGAAATATTTTTAGAAATAGGAAACAAGGAAATTTCGGAGGCAAAAAGCATTAGTAATATATTTAAAGCTGCTGCCAAGAAAATGGAAGAACTTCCAGCAGGTAAAGCATGGTTAAAAGCATTAGAAAGTCAAACCACGAACTTAAAAAAAGAAGATATAGAAATATTAAAAGGATTAAGCAATTTGCTAGGAAAAGTCGATATAGAAGGCCAAGTAAATGAAATAGAATTAGTAGATAATTTTTTAGACACACAAATAGAAAAGGCAGAAGAAGAAAGCAAAAAAAGTGTAAAAATGTACAAAACCTTAGGTGTAACAATAGGACTGGCTATGGTAATTGTTCTAATATAGGAAAAATTTGTAAGATATAAACTAAAGATGGAAAGGAATGAAAATAAAATGGATATTAATTTATTATTTAAAATTGCAGCTATAGGAATATTAGTAGCAGTTTTACATCAAGTATTAGTTCGTGCCGGCAGAGAAGACCAAGCGATGATGACGACCTTAGCAGGTTTGATAATAGTGCTTACAATGGTAATTCGAGAAATAAGTACTTTGTTTGAAACAGTTAGAACAATTTTTAATCTTTAGAAAAGAGAAAAAAATATGGAGATAATAAAAATTATTGGGATTGGCTTAGTGGCACTGATTTTAATTATAATATTAAAACAATATAAACCAGAATTCACAATTTATGTTTCACTACTGGCAGGTGCACTAATATTAGCGCTAATATTTTCAAAAATATCTGGAATTATAGAGCTTATAAATAACCTTACAAATAAAATTTCTATACATAAAGAATTTGTTACTTTGCTAGTAAAAATAACAGGAATTGCCATTTTAACAGAATTTGCAGTAAGCATTTGCAAAGATTCAGGCGAAACGGCAATAGCAAGCAAAGTAGATATGGGAGGAAAAGTAATAATGGTTTCTATGACGATACCAATTATGGCAGGCCTGTTAGAAACTTTATTGAAGATTTTGCCATAATTAAAAATTCTGAAATTATCAAGCTAATCCATAAAATAAAAAAGGAAAGCAAATGAGAAAAATAAAAATAATTTTAAATTTAATATTAATTATTTTATTATTATATCCTTCCGGTTGTAATGCAGAAAATGAAACAACAGAAGTATCACAAGAGAAAATAATACAAACCCAAAAAGATAGTGTAAATATTGGTAAGTTTATAGAAGAAGCTAAAAAGTACACCTCAAATGTATTTGACGATATAGATTTTAGTGAACTACTAAATTCGGCAATAACAGGGAATATAGATAACAAGGAATTAGGAAAAGGAATATTAAAAGTAGTAGGAAAAGAAACCTTAAATTCAGTTCGAACAATAGCAAGTATTATGATTGTAATAATAATACATAGCATATTAAAAAGCATTAGCGAAGGATTAGAAAATCAAGGCATAGCAAAAATCAGCTATTATGTACAATACATATTAATAGTAACACTTATAATGAGTAATTTTAGTCAAGTAATTAGCATGGTAAAAGACTCTGTAAATAATTTAATTGCATTTTCAAATACACTTATACCGTTGCTATTTACATTGGTACTAACTACAGGAAATATGATATCAGCCAATTTGCTGCAACCAGTACTTTTATTTATGGTTACATTTATAGGAAATTTTATCTCAAATATTATAATTCCTATGGTGCTAGCTTCTACAGTTTTAGGAATAGTATCTAAAATCTCAGAATATGTACAACTAGACAAATTGTCAAAGTTCTTTAAGTCAAGTGTTGTGTGGATTTTAGGAGTGGTGCTTACCCTATTTGTAAGCTTGGTTTCTGTAGAAGGAAGCTTAAGCAGTAGTGTAGACGGAATTACTGCAAAAACTGCAAAAGCAGCAGTTTCTAGTTTTATTCCAGTAGTAGGAAAAATATTAGGAGATGCCGTAGATACAGTAATAGGTTGTACATCAATATTAAAAAATGCAGTTGGAATAGTAGGAGTTATTGTTATATTAGGAATTTGCATTACGCCTATAATAAAGCTAGTTTTACTAATGACAACATATTACATAGGCTCTGCTATTTGCGAACCAATAGCAGATGCAAAAATAGTAAAGCTTTTATCTGAAATAGGCGATACCTTTAGAGTGCTACTTGCCATACTATGCAGCTTAGCGGTTATGCTTATAATTGGAACAACACTTGTAATGAAAATATCTAATAGTGGGTTAATGTATAGGTAGATATATAAATAGGAAGGAAAGTTAATATGGAGTTTTTGAATAATTGGCTGCAAGGAATAGTAGTAGCTGTAGTAATAGCAAGTATTATTCAAATGATATTACCAAATGGAAACAATAAAAAATATATAAAAGTAGTACTTGGCATATATGTAGTATTTCAAATAATAACACCAGTGGTAAACAAATTTTTCAATTCAAACTTTGAAATATCTTCCTTAATTGATATAGATTCATATACTAAAAAAATGGAAACGTATGAAGTAAGTTCTCAAAATACAAATATAGATAAAACCAATGAAGACAGTATTAAACAAATATATGTAGCAAACTTAGAAAAAGACATAAAAGCAAAATTAGAGGATAAAGAATATTTGATAAAAGATGTTGAAGTTCAGGTAGAAGACAATGAAAAATATGATATTAAATCCATGAAAATATATCTAAAAGAAATGGTAGATAGCACAAAGGCAGAAATGGCTGAAAATAATATACATATAAATGAAGTAGAAAAAATAGAAATTAAAGTGGGGCAAAATAATTTTAATGATTCTGAAAATGAAACCAAAAGTCAAACAAACGAAAGTAGTATTAGTAATGAAGAAAAAAATAAAATAAAGAAATATCTAACATCCGTATATGAAATAAATGAAAAACAAATCACTATTTACTAAAGAAAGAAGGGATAAAATGTTACAAGAAAAGCTAAAGAGAATAAAGGAAAATTTTATACTAAGGAAAGACGAAGATAATAAAAAGAAAATAGAAAATTTAGTAGTATTCATTATCATACTTATTATTACAGTAATTATAATAAATACAATATGGAATAAAGATAACAAAAAAGAAAGCAAAGAAAATGTGCAATCAGATGTGGGAAAAACGCTTGCAAAGGAGCAAGTGCAAACTGAAACAGAAAATAGCAATGAATTAGAACAAAAATTAGAAAATATACTTCAAAATATACAAGGGGTTGGAAAAGTAAAAGTACTTATTACATATTCACAAACCAGCCAAGTGGTAGCAATGTATAACGAAGATAGTACGAAAAGCGACACAGAAGAAAGCGACAAACGGAGGTCGGAAGTAGAAAAATAACTCAGGAAAATAACAAAAAAGAAGTGATATATCAAGAGATAAATGGAGAAAAAGTGCCAGTAACCCAAAGTGTAATAAAGCCTAAAATAGAAGGAGCAGTTGTAACAGCACAAGGAGCAAAAAATAGTGAGATAAAAGCAAATATAATGCAAGCAATAGAAGCGGCAACAGGATTAGAAACACATAAAATACAAGTCTTTGAAATGGTAGAAAATTAGAAGTAATAAGCACAATATAAGTGCTATTAAAAATGCGAGTGGAGGAAAAGAAAATTTATGAAAATATTAAAAAGAAACCAAATTATAATCATTGTAATTGCTTTAATGCTTGTAACAGCAGGATATTTAAACTATACTACAAACCATGAAGGCGAAATTCCTACAAGTGCAAGCACAGAAGAAAAAACAGATATGGCATCAATAGGAGATGCAAAATTAGTAAGCAGTAATGGAATTATAGATAAAGCTAATAATGAACAGACATTAGTTTCAAACGAAAATGGAGAAACAAAAAATGAACAAGAAACAGCAATAGTAGAAAATAATTCAGAGCAAACAAGCGCAAGTGCTGGAACTAATATTACAGATACAAATGCCAATAGCACCAGCAATAGTATAGCCACAAGTACAACTTCTAAAGAAACAAAAGAATACTTTTCATCTTCAAAACTAAGTAGAGAAACTATGTATTCACAAATGATAGAAAGCTATAGAAAAATATTAGAAAATGAAACAATAAGTGAAACACAAAAATCAATAGCACAAACAGAAATAAAAAATATAAATGATATAAAAAATAAAATAATGATATGTGAAAATTTAATAAAAACAAAAGAAATAGAAGATTTAGTTATATTTGTTAACGATAAAAGTATTAGTGTTGTGGTAAGAACAGATAAATTAGAACAAGAACAAATTGCACAAATACAAAACATTATACAAAGAGAAATGCAAGTCGAAATTAGCAATATACATATTAGCAATAAATAAAATAAAACTTATATATTTTTTATAAAAATTCCAAAAATGTGTTGTAAAAAAATAAATAATTGATATAATAAAAGTCATATAAAAATGAAAAATATTAGGAGGAATTTTTATGGTAAAAAAAGTAGCAATACTAGCAAATGGTGGCGATGTATCAGGTTTTAATGCAGTAATAAGAGCAATAGTAAAAACGGCAGAAAGCAATGGCGTAGAATGCTATGGATTTATAGATGGCTATCGTGGACTTTTAAAAAATGACTACATACGATTAAGTAGTGCAGATACAGCTTCAGGAATATTACAAAAAGGTGGCTCAATAATATCATCATCTACAAATGCAAACGTATTTCATTACAAAGTAGTAGATGAAAATGGAAATGTAACATACCAAGATTTATCAGAAAAATGTGTACAAAATGTAAAAGAAGATGGATTTGATTGCATATTTACATTAGGAGGAGATAGTACACAAAAATCAGCAAGAGATTTTTCACTAAGAGGATTAAATTTAATAGGAGTTCCAAAAACAATAGATAATGATGTAGCCTGTACAGATATTACTTTTGGATATAATACAGCTGTATCAGTTGCAACAGAAGCGTTAGATAGACTTCACACAACAGCAGAAACACACCATAGAATAATGGTATTAGAAGTAATGGGAAGAGAAGCCGGATGGATAGCATTAGAATCAGCCATAGCAGGAGGAGCAGATGTAGCTTTAATTCCAGAAATTCCATATGATATAAACAAAGCAGCAGAAGCAATAAAGAAAAGACAAGCAATAGGTAAAAACTTTAGTATAGTAGTAGTTTCAGAAGGAGCATTTCCTAAGGGTGGAGATGTATCAGTACAAAACACCAGAGATGGTGGAGAAGGAGTTATAAACATTCAACTTGGCGGAGCAGGAGAAAAAGTAGCAAAAGAATTAGAAAAATTAACAGGTTTAACTGCTAGATGTACAGTATTAGGATATATGCAAAGAGGTGGAACACCAACAGCATTTGATAGAGTACTTTCTACAAAATATGGAGCAAAAGCAATGGAACTTGCACTACAAGGAAAATTTAATGTATTAACAGTAATAAAAGATGGAAAACTTGGATATGTTCCACTAGAGGAAGTAGTAGGAAACAACAAAACAATAGGAGCAGTACAAGGCGGAACAGCAGAGAGTAATGTTAGAGTAGTTACTATGGACCACGATTTAGTAAAAACAGCAAGAGATATAGGAATTTGCTTAGGTGACTAAAAATTATATATAAAATAAAAAAATCCATTGAAATAAATGGATTTTTTTGTTAGAATAAGAAAGGGGCTAGACAATGGAAGAAATAAAAGAAAAATTAGAAAGTGCAAAACAATATTTAGTAAGTAATTTTGAATGTGAAGCAATTTTGCTATTTGGAAGTTATGCAAGAAATAGTCAAAATGCAGAAAGTGACGTAGATTTAGCAATAAAGGTAAAAAAAGAAATTCAGCCCAAGGAATTGTTTGAAATAAAAAGAAAATTAGAAGATATATTTGAAAAAGATGTAGATTTGATAGATTTAAATAATACGCAGGATGGTATAAGATACGAAATTTTAATGAATGGCGTTACAATATATGTAAAAGATGATTTAAAATTTGAACTATATAAATTGGATATGTATAGAGAATATTTAGAATTGAATGAAAGTAGAAAAACTATTATAGATAATATAAAAAAAGGAGGTAAAATCTATGGAAAATGAGGCAGTTATTATTAATAAATATGAAATAATAGAAAGATGTATAAACAGAATAAATGAAGAATATGAAAATAATCCTGAAAACTTAGAAGAGTATAGAAGAATGGATTGCATAGTTTTAAATTTACAAAGAGCGTGTGAAGCAACAATAGATATAGCTATGTATATTATTTCGAATAGAAAATTGGGAATTCCACAAACAAAAAAAGAAGCATTTAAAAAGTTAGAAGATAACAATATTATTTCAAAAGAGATGTCAAAGAACATGCAAAATATGATAGGATTTAGAAATATAGCTGTACATGATTATAAAGAAATAGATGAAGAAATATTAAAAGAAGTAATAGAAAACCATTTAGAAGATTTAATAGAGTTTGCAAGGCAAATGTTAAATTTAGAAAGATAAAAGGAGAAACAAGATGTTAAATTTTAAAGAAAAAATAGCAGAAGAAATTTCAAAAGCAACAAACTTAAATAAAGAAGAATTAGAAAACTATATAGAAGTTCCAAAAGATAGTGCAATGGGGGACTATGCTTTTCCATGCTTTAAACTTGCAAAAGAACTAAGAAAAGCACCACCAGCTATAGCAGCAGAAATTTATGAAAAATTAGAAATGGACGAAGAAGCATTTTCAAAAGTAGAAATTGTTGGCGGATATATAAATTTTTATACAAATAGTACTGCTTTAGTAAAAGATGTTTTAAGCCAGTACAATGAAAAGAAGAAAAAATACGGAGATTCTGAAATAGGTAAAGGAAAAAATGTAGTAATAGACTATTCTGCACCTAACATTGCAAAACCTTTCCATATAGGCCATTTGCGCTCAACCGTAATTGGAGGAGCATTGTATAATGTATACAAATTCTTAGATTTTAATGTAACAGGTGTAAACCATTTAGGAGATTATGGAACACAATTTGGTAAACTTATAGAGGGATACAAAATGTGGGGGGATGAATATGATATAGATTCAAACCCAATAGATGAATTAACCAAAATATACATTCGTATAAACGAACTTTGCAAGCAGGATGAAAATGTGCTAGAAAACTGTAGAAATAACTTCAAAAAATTAGAAGATAAAGATCCATATTGCGTAGAAATATGGGAAAGATTTAGAAAATTAAGTTTAAAAGAATTCCAAAGAGTATACGACATGTTAGGAAGTACCTTTGACTCATGGAATGGAGAGTCTTTCTATTCAGATAAAATGCAAGAAGTAGTTGAAATATTAGAAAAGAGTGGAAGACTAGTAGAATCTGAAGGAGCAAGAGTCATAGAACTTGAAAATATGGCTCCATGCATTATAGAAAAAACAAATGGTTCTACAACATATGCAACAAGAGATTTAGCAGCAATACTTTATAGAGCAAGAAATTATGATTTCGATAAAGCATTATATGTTACATCATATGAACAAGTATTACACTTTAAACAAGTATTCGAAGTTGCAAAACTTTTAGGAATAGACAAAAAATATACTGATGGATTAGAACATGTTCCATTTGGAATGGTAAGATTAAAAGAAGGAAAGATGTCTACAAGGGAAGGCGTTATAATAAAATTAGAAGATTTATTAAAAGAAGCAATTTCAAGAGCAGAAAAAGTAATTGAAGAAAAAAATCCTGAACTTGAAAATAAGGAAGATGTGGCAAGAAAAGTAGGCATAGGAGCAGTTATATTTAACGATTTATCTAATAGTAGAATTAAAGATGAAATATTTGATTGGGATGCAATGCTTAACTTCCAAGGAGAAACAGGTCCATATATACAATACATATATGTAAGAACAAAGAGCGTACTTGAAAAAGCAGGCTATGTTCCAAAATTTGAAGAGATAGATATAAATGAATTAACAGATGAAGCATCTACAAACGTAATAAAAACAATAGCAAATTTTTCAAATACATTAGAGCAAGTTGTAGACAAAAATGAACCTTCAATTCTATCTAGGTATTTAATAGACTTAAGCCAAAGCTTTAGCTCATTTTATAATGCAAACAAGATAATAGGCGAAGACAAAGAAAAACAAGATGCACGTTTATACCTAACATATGTTGTTGGAAATATTTTAAAAACAGGTGCTAATTTACTTGGAATACAAATGCCAGATAGAATGTAGAAAAGATACAAGGAGAAGAAAATGCAAAAAGATACTATAAAAAAAGTAGTCTTATCTGTTTTAATAATTATAAATTGCATAACAATATTCTACTTTTCAAGCCAAGTAGCTGAAAATTCGAGTGTACAAAGTGGAAGAGTAGTAAACTTTATAGCACAAATACTACCAAGCATAAAAAATATGCAAGAACCAGAAAAAACAGCATTTATAGAAGGAACATTAACCACAATAGTTAGAAAAACAGCACATCTAAGCATATATACTTTGCTAGGAATTCTAACTATGAATTATATGATAACCTCACTAAAAGGAAGAGGTTTTTACCAAAGAGGGCTTAGTGCACTTCTATTTTGCATATTTTATTCATCAACAGACGAAATACATCAGTATTTTGTGCCGGGAAGAAGTTGCGAACTAAGAGATGTATGTATAGATACCTTAGGAGCAATTATAGGAATTATATTAGTAACAATTGTAACCAAACTGTATAGAAAAATAAATAAAAAAGAAGAAAATTACAAAATAGATAAAAACACAAAAATATTATTTATTTCAAGTACAGGTGGACATTTTGCGGAACTTATGAAATTAAAACCACTCATGGAAAAATGCAATTATAGTATAGTAACAGAAAAAACAAAAACAAATGCAAAATTAAAAGAACAATACAAAGAAAAAATCAACTTTTTAATATATGGAACTAGAAAAGAAATGTACATATATCCTTTGGTATTACTAATAAATTCATTTATAAGTTTAGGAATATTTATAAAAAATAGACCACAGGTAGTAATTACAACAGGCACACATACAGCAGGGCCAATGTGTATGATAGCTAAAATATTAGGAAGCAAAGTTATATATATAGAAACTTTTGCAAACAGAAAAACAAAAACAGCAACAGGAAAAATACTATATTACATATCGGACACATTTGTGGTACAATGGGAAGAAATGAAAAAATTATATCCAAAAGCTGAGTGCTGGGGGTGGTTATTTTAGTTATGATATTTGTAACACTAGGAACGCAGGATAAGCCATTTGCAAGGCTAATAGAAGCGGTAGAAAAGCAAGTAAAACTTGGAAACATTAAAGAAGAAGTAATAGTACAAGCAGGATGCACAAAATACAAAACAGAAGAAGAAAGAATAAAAATAGTAGACTACATGGAAATGAAAGAGTTTAATAAAAAAGTAGAAGCGGCAAGAATAATAATAACACATGCAGGAGTTGGAACCATAATACAGGCATTAGAAGAAAATAAAAAAATAATTGCAGCAGCACGAAAAAAAGAGTATGGGGAACATGTAAACAATCATCAAGAACAAATACTTGAAAACTTTGAAAATAAAGGATATATAATAGCTTTAAAAAACTTTGAAGAATTAGACAAAGCACTAAAAAAAGCAGAAAATTTTGAACCAAAAAAATTTACAAGTAACAATAAATATTTTGTAGAAAAAATAGAAGAAAAAATAGAAGAATTGCTAAAAAAATAAGCAATTAGTAGGAGGGAAAAATGGCTAAAGTAGAAAACAATGGAAAAAATAAAAGAAAAGGAAGAGGGTTAAAAATAGCATTAATTATATTACTACTTATAATAGTAATAATAGCAGCAATATTTGGTGGAGCATATTGGTATGTAGAAGACAAACTTGGAAAAATGCAACAAGTAAAAATTTCAGATGAAGAATTACAAATAAATGATGAAGTAGAAGAGAGTTTATCAGGCTACAGAAATATAGCAATATTTGGAGTAGATAGTAGAAGCTCAAACTTAGGTAAAGGAAATAGAAGTGACTGTATAATTATAGCAAGTATAAACGAAAAAACTAAAGAAGTAAAACTTGCTTCTGTATATAGAGATACATATGTACAAATACAAGGACATGGATTAGATAAAATAAACCATGCATATTCATATGGTGAAGCACCACTAGCATTAGGTACCTTAAATACAAACTTAGACCTAAATGTAAAAGAATTTGTTACTGTAAACTTTGATGCAGTTGCAGAAGCAGTAGATGAGCTAGGCGGAGTACAAATAAATGTAGAACAAAATGAAATAGAATACCTAAATATGTATCAAACAGAAACTGCAAAAGTTACAGGAAAAAAAATAAAACAAGTAACAAAATCAGGGCTTCAAACCTTAAATGGTGTTCAAGCAGTTTCTTATGGAAGAATAAGATATACAGCAGGGGGAGATTATAAAAGAACAGAACGTATGAGAGATGTAATAGAGGCAATGCTAAAAAAATTACAAACAAAAAGTATAGGCGAAATAAACACATTACTTGATAATATATTACCAAAAATATACACAAATATAAGTACAGGAAGCATAATATCAGAAATACCAAGTATTACAAAATATAAAATAACAGATAGCATAGGCTGGCCATATAATACAAAAGGAAAAACAATGACATTATGGTATGGAATTCCAATTACACTAGAAAGCAATGTAGTTCAATTACACCAAGAACTATTTGGAGAGAGTGATTATAAAGTATCTGATACTGTAAAAGAAATAAGTAATAAAATAATAGAAAAAACAGGTTATACAAATTAGAAAAAGCAAGAGATGTTCTATAAAAAACGGAACATCTCTTGTTTTTGTGCATATAAAATAAGAAAATATAATATAAAATATTTCCAAGTCTTATTCTATAAAGAAATAACTTACAAAAAAGGCAGAAATTAATAGCCAAAAAAACTTAAAATATGACAAAAATAATTGACTTTAAAACCGATATATTATAAAATAAATTTGCGAGGGGGAGAAAAGAAAAATGAATGAGAGAGTTATGGAAGAAAACATATACACAAATGGTTCATTAGCATTAAACAAAGAAGAAGTATATCAAGAAGTAAGCAACGAAAAAGTAGAAGCTAAACCAAAGAAAAGATTTTATAATATAATAAAAAGAGCAACAGATATAGTAGTAGGGTTAATAGGGGTAATATTGTTAGTACCTATAACTGTTATTTTATACATAGCAAATTTATTTAATAAAGAAAGTAGAGGACCATTATTTTACAAACAAGAACGTATAGGAAAAAATGGAAAACCTTTTAAAATATATAAATATAGAACAATGGTAGTTGGTGCAGACAAAATATTAGAAAAATATTTACAAGAAAATGAAGTAGCAAGAAAGGAATTTGCTCAAACTCAAAAATTAAGCAATGACCCAAGAATTACAAAATTCGGTAAGGTATTAAGAAAAACAAGTTTGGATGAATTTCCACAATTCATAAATGTGCTAAAAGGAGATATGAGCTTAATTGGACCTAGACCATTAGTAAAAGGAGAATTGGATTCTCATAACGGAAACCATGAAATATATGAAAGTGTAAAGCCAGGAATTTCAGGCTGGTGGGCAGCAAATGGTAGGTCAGAATTACTATATGATGAAAGGCTAGAATTAGAATATTATTATGCAGAAAATTGTAGCTTATGGCTAGATTTAAAATGCATATTTAAAACTATAGTTACTGTAATAAAAAAAGAAGGAGCAAAATAATATGCAAAAAATTTCTTACGTAATATTGTCATACAATTCAGAAAAATATTTGAAAGGATGTTTAGAATCCATATTAAATGTCAAAAATTTTGAAATTGAAATTTATATTTGTGATAATGGTTCACAAGATAATAGTGTTCAAATAATAGAGAAACTTAATGACAATAGAATACATTTAATAAAATTAGAAAAAAATTATGGAACAACAGTTAGTAGGAATAAATGTTTAGAAATAGTAAAGAATACAGATTACATATGTATATTAGATTCAGATACTATAATAAATGAAGAAGCTATGCAAATAATGACTGAATATCTAAAAAAACATGAAGAAGTTGGGCTAGTTGGACCAGCAATGAAGGGCATAAATGGAGAAAAACAAATACCTTTTAGAAAGTTTCCAACATGGAAAATAAAACTATATAAGGCTATGCCAATAAAATACATAAGCAAAAAAGGTGAAAAAATAGAAAACTATGATGAAAAAGAAATTACTGACGAATTTAAATGTGATTATCTTATATCCGCTTGTTGGATGATGAGATATGAAACATATAAAAAAATTGGAAAACTAGACGAAAAGATTTTTTATTCACCAGAAGATGTTGAATATTGTATGAGAATAAGAGAAAAAGGTTTAGAAATAGTACATTTAAGAAAAGCGGAAATAATACATTATTATCAAAGAATTTCAAAGAAGAAATTGATAAGTAAAGCAAATATAACACACTTTACTGGGATACATTATATATTAAAAAAATATAGAAAATTTTTAAGAAAATATAGAAAGGAAAGAAATTAAGATGAATATATTATTTGTTAATCCACCTTTTAAGGCGGAATATGGTAAATTTTCAAGAGAGGCAAGAAGCCCGATGATAACTAATAGTGGAGTTATATATTATCCATTATGGCTATTATATGCTGCAGGAGTTTGCAAAAAGGAAGGGTTTAATATATATTTTTTAGATGCACCAGCTAAAAAAATGAATCATGAAAAAGCATTTGAATGGATATTAAATCAAAATACAAAATTTGATTTAATAGTAATAGATACTAGTACACCATCAATATATAATGATGTTAAGTTTGCAGGAGATTTAAAAGAAAAATATAATGAAGCTTTTATTGTGTTAGTTGGAACTCATCCAACGGCATTGCCAATAGAAACTCTAGAATTAGACAAAAGAGTAGATGGAGTTGCATGTGGTGAATTCGATTATATTATAAGAGATCTAGCAAAATGTATTAACAATAAAGAAGAATTAAAAAACGTAAAAGGTTTGTTGTATAGAAATGAAAATAGAGAATTTATAAAAAATGCACCTATGCCATTAATAGAAGACTTAGATAATATTCCTTTTGCGGCAGAATTAATAAAAGAATATTTAGATCCAAGGGATTATTTTTTTGCTGCTTCTGAATATCCAGAAGTTCAGATATTTACTGGAAGAGGTTGCATGTGCAGATGTTATTTTTGTGTTTATCCACAAGTTATACATGGACATAACTATAGAGCTAGAAGCGCAGAAAATGTTGTGAAAGAATTTGAATATATAGTAGAACAAATGCCAGACGTGAAAGAAGTAGTAATAGAAGATGATACATTTACTATAGATAAAAAAAGAGTAAAAGAAATATGCCAATTATTAATTGAAAAGGGACTAAATAAAAAAATAAAATGGTTGTGCAATGCTAGAGTGAATCTTGATTATGAAACAATGGTATTAATGAAAAAGGCTGGATGTAAGTTATTAATAGCTGGAATTGAAAATGGAAATCAAAATATGCTTAATGACATGAAAAAAGGAACAACACTTAAGCAAATAGAAGAATATGTTAAAAATGCAAAAAAAGCAAAATTATTAGTCCATGCATGCTATATGGTAGGAACAAAAGGAGAAACAAGAGAAACTATGGAAAATACATTAAAATTTGCAATAAAATTAAATACAGATACAGCTCAATTTTATGTATTACACCCATATCCTGGAACTGAAGCATATAACTATGCCGTTCAACAGGGATATCTAGAAGACAAAAAATATTCAGAATATTTAAAGGAAGATGGAACGGATAATTGTGTATTAAATATAGATGGTATAACATCAGAAGAGTTAGTTGATTTTTGTGATTACGCAAGAAAGAAATATTATTTAAGACCTAAATATATTTTATATAAATTAAAACAATCATTGACAAACAAAGACGAATTTGTAAGAAATGTAAAGGGATTTAAAAATATAGCTCCTAAGTTATTAAAAAGAAAAGGAAAAAATATCAAAAATGAAAAATAGAGAAAAAAAGATTTCTGTGGCAATGGCAACATATAACGGAGAAAAGTATATAAAGAAACAAATAGATACAATATTGGAAAATCTTCAAGAAGACGATGAATTAGTAATATCAGACGATGGGTCAACAGATAAAACATTAGATATTATTAAAAGTATTAATGATAAAAGAATAAAATTAATTGAAGGGCCTAAAAAGGGCTTGAAAAAGAATTTTGCAAATGCAATAAATAATACAACAGGAGAATATATTTTCTTATCTGACCAAGATGATATATGGTTCCAAAATAAAGTAGAAAAAGTGTATGAATGTTTTATAAACAATGATTATATATTAATTCAACATGATGCTATTGTTGTAGATTCAAATAATGAGGTATTATTTGAATCTTTTGCGGAGCATAGGAAGGTTAAAAACGGAATAATAAAAAATTTAATAAAAAATTCATATCATGGCTGTTGTATGGCTTTTAAAAAAGAATTAGTAAAAGAAATTTTACCAATTCCAGACAATATTTATCTACATGACCAATGGATAGGAATGGTTGCAGAATTGAATGGAAAAACATATTTCATAAATGAAAAATTAATGAAATATAGAAGGCATGGAGGAAATGCATCAAGTTTTAAACATTTACCAATAAAAAAAATGATAGATAATAGAATCAACTATGCAAAAGAAATTTTAAAATATAAGAAAGATAAGGAAAAATAAAATGTGGTATATATATTTAATTATAATATTAGCTTGTTTAGCTATTACATATTATTATATTTTTAAAAAAGATGTATTATCTGTGTCTTTTTTGTCATGTATAATATTTATTATATCTACTTTAGCAGCATTTATATCATATAAAATTGATGAATCATGGAACTATGTTGAACTTCATCAACAGACAGCTATTTATATAGTTATTTCAATGATATGCGTTGGAATTGGAGAATTTAT
>USFC01000013.1 GCA_900553865.1 uncultured Clostridium sp. | reverse complement strand
AGCCTTTACAGATGAAAGTAGTATAAAATTTGCAAATGGTGGATGGGATAAAGAATTAACAGGAATATGGGTAGCAAAATTTGACGCTGGTTATGCAAGTGGAAATAATACAGCAGAAGTAAAAGCAAGTAGTGTAAGTTATTCACCATCTAGAGTATGGACTTATAGAACAGAAAGAGGAACAGCCACAGACGACAGCGAAGACGCAAGAAACTGGTTAGACGGAATATATGGAAGTACAAAAACAAGCATAAAATACCCAACTTTTCAAGGGGTAACATATGCCATGAACTATATAAATCACAATGACTCATTTAATATAGCAAAAGTATTAAATGAAAGTGGAAATATATATGGTTTGTCAACCTCAGATTCAGATAGCCATTTAATGAAAAATAGTGAATGGGGAGCATGTAGTTACCTAAGTTTAAGTAAATATGGATTATATAATGTAGATATAAAAATAAATAGTGTAAATTTAAATAGTGAAAATAGAAAAAGAACTGAAATTACAGGAAAAAGCGGAGTAGATAGCGTGTATGCTGTAACAGGCTGCAGTGCAGGAGGAGCAACAACAATAGAAAAATTAAATGCCCTAACAGCAAATAAAGCAGATAGTACAGGAGCATATGTATGGAACCAAAAAAATGGCCAAGCTTCAAGTACCACTGGAACCATATATGGAGTATATGATATGGCTGGAACAGTGTGGGAAAGAACTGCAGCATATATAGCAAACGGAAATGAAAATTTAAAAAATCATGGAGTATCAATATCATATAATGGAAATACATTAAAAGAAGAAAGTACCAAATATACAACAGTATATCCATTTAATGAAAAAGATTCAGAAGGAAATAAAGTAACAGAAATAGATACAGCAAGTCAGCAAAACTTTGTAACAAATACAAAAATATATGGAGATGCTATAAGAGAAACAAATGGAGGAAAAGCAGGAACAGCAGAAAGTGGATGGAGTGTTAGTTCGTGGATGAATGACTACTCTTGTTTTCCAGCCTTGAACTATCCGTTCTTCTCTCGAGGAGGATATTTATGGGATGGTTCACATGCTGGCGTGTGTGCTTTTGATCGTAATGCTGGAAATACTCACTACTTTAGTGGTTTCCGAGCTGTATTAGTAAATGAATAAAATTGTAAAAATATGTTATTTTATGTCGATACTTTCTTGAAATAATAGTAGACCAAATATACAAAAGTACATATTGAATGTACAATTGAGCTGTTGCATGCCAAATGAAAGTGTGAGAGGGGAGAATTCATTAAGAATTATCCCTTCTCACTTGATTTTTTCTCTTTTCTCTTTGTTCAATTTTAAAATTCCATAAATGTCGGATATACAGAAAGTTCATTTTGAAATTAAAAAAAATCATCCTTAGACATTTTTTGTCTTTGTACACAACTGAGATATTTCCAAGTTTTTCTTTCTTGAGAGTATTAGAAAGCATTTTTATTAGATAATTAATATCTTTGAAATATTGCTTGGGTGTAGTACCAGCAATTATTTGACTTGTCGCAGTATAATCTGTGTAATATCCATAAAAGCAGCATTTGCTTTCCATATTATAAACAATAATCCCACTATCTTCAGTATTTTTTAGCTTGAAAATTGTTTAACGACATATAAGATAAAGCAATTCATTTGTTTTTAGTGTCAAGTTAAAACTCTATTTTCTCACAGTAAAATAATGAAAAATTAATAAAAATTGCATAAATAACGTAAAAAAGTCTTTAAGAAATTAACTTAAAGAACTTTTTTATGCTCAAATTATATCAATATAGTGCTGAAAAATCAATAAAAAACGAAAAAATAAATAAAAATATTTTTTAATAGAATTTATTTTATAATACATGTTTTAAATAAGATAAATCTATTCATACTACAGGACTTTAATGAAAAAAGTAATTTCAAAAAGATTTTCTTTAAGTTAATTTCTTAAAGAAAACGAAAGAAGAAAGTGTTTTTGAAACTTAAGCAAAAATAATTTATATAAAAATATAACAATTATGCATCTATTTTTGCTTGCAAAGAAAATGCAAGTATGATAGTATGAAAGAAGAAAAATAAAGCAGGATGTAAAGAGTCACTGAGAAAATAAAAATACATACGTATAAATATAAGAAAAACGTAAAAAATAAACACAAAAGAAAGGAAATGAGCATATTGAGAGCAAATAAAAGGAGAAAAATAAAAAATGAGAAAGCTATAACATTAGTAGCCTTGGTAGTAACAATTATTGTATTAATTTTGCTGGCAGGTGTAAGTATAAATTTAGTAATAGGAAATAATGGAATAATGCAAAAGGCTGCAAAAGGTAGGGAAGACTATGCAGGTGTGGCTATAAATGAGCAATTAGATTTAAATAAAATAGAGGACTATATTGAAGACAATACTGGAAATGTAGTACAAATAGAAAGCGTAAAAGGCGGAAGTTATTTTGAAACTCCAACAACTGTAAAAGATACAAATGGAAACTTTATAAGAGTTCCACAAGGTTTTAAAATAGCGCAAGACAGTGGACTAAACGTAACTGAAGGGATAGTAATAGAGGATAATGATATAATTGAAGGAATAGGAAATAATAGAGGAAATCAGTATGTGTGGGTTCCAGTTGGGAATGGAATAAAGAAAAATGATGGCACGACAGTTAATATAACACTTGGAAGATATACATTTGCAAACGGAACAAACGATAAAGATGAAAATGGAGCAGTTTTAGCAAAAGGAACGCCAATATTACAGCAAGATGCAACAAACTATGAGCAAGAAGTTGTAATAGACTCATATTATAAAGAAATGTCAATATCAAGAATTGGAAAAATTGACGAAAGTAATAGATTAAATGATACAAATACGACAGCCTTAAATTTAAAGGCTTTTGTTGATAGTGCAAAAACAAATGGTGGATATTATATAGCTAGATATGAAGCAAGCTGTGGAGCAGATGAAAAGGCAAATTCAAAAGTTTCGAATAGTTATTCAGGCTCAAATGTAGAAGGAAAATTATGGAACTATATAACTCAAATAGATGCTGCAACTGCAAGTAGAAATTTATATACCGATATAAATTCTGACCTAATAAATAGTTATGCATGGGACACAGCAATAGTGTATATCCAAAGCTTCTCAGGAGATAGAGAGTATTCAAAGCAAAAATCTTTAAATACAGTTTTAGCTAATACTGGGGTAAATAGTGATGAAAAATGTAAAATAAATGATATGGCATCAAATACGAGAGAATGGAGCACAGAAAGTGCAAATTGGGTTAAAGAAGGTACGCCAATACAAATTTGTACTAACAGAGGTGGACATTATAACGGAATAAGTTACAGTGCTGATGCACGCATATATAATAATTTAGAATTTGATTATAGTGGTTTATCCTTTAGAGTAATACTATATTGAGGAAAGTATTTAAACAGATAATTTACAACAAAACACAGCATGGAAAACAAAATATAAGATTTGTAAAAATGGAAAATACAGGCTTTTGTAAAAATACAAGAGATAACATCATTAACCAAAGAAGAAATAGAGAAGATAGAAAAATAGAATAGAATTCAAAATTTAAATAGAAAATAACAAAAAACTAATAAAAATTAAATAGATAACGTATAAAAAGTCTTTAAGTAATTTAATTAACTTAAAGAACTTTTTATTTCCAAAAAAGCTATATTTTTTTCTTTATTTGTGGTAAACTATAAATCAGCAAAAAAGGAGAAGAAAAATAAATGAAAAAAAGCGCAAAATTAATAAGAAATTTCATATTATTCATATTGCTTATAATAATAACATTTGCAGTGCTATTAAAAGGAGAAGATATAAGCCAAATACTAAACATTTTAGCCTCTACAAAAATACAATATGTGCTAGTAGGAATTTTGTGTATGGCAGTGTACATATCATGTGAAGCGATAAATATTGGGAGAACTTTAAAAACATTAAATGAAAAATCAACTTTTATTCAAAATTTAAAATATGCATTAATAGGATTTTTCTTCAGTGCAATAACTCCAGCCGCAAGTGGAGGCCAACCAATGCAAGTATATTACATGCACAAAGATAAAATAGCTGTTTCAAATTCTACGCTTGCATTATTGCTTAATTTAACAAGTATGCAAGTTGTAACAATAGGATTTGCATTAATAAGTGTATGTTTTAACTATAAATACTTAAATGGAGTGTTAATTGCATTTTTTATAGTAGGAATTTTATTAAATTTATCTGCACTAGTTTTGCTGTTAATTGCAATTATTTCAAAAAGACTTTCAAGAGGGATAATTAATTTTGTAGAAAAAATATTAAAATTCTTTAAAGTAAGAAATATAGAAGCAAAAAAAGAAAAGTTAGAAAGTGAACTTGAAAAATATCATGAAAGTGCTGTATATATAAAGCAAAATAAAAAAATTATAATACAATTATTATTAACAACTTTGGTGCAATTTTTTGTTTATTATAGTGTTACATTTTGGACATATAAGGCGTTAGGAATGAATGGAGCAAATATAATAGAAATTACATCAATGCAGTCAGTATTATTTGCAACAGTTTCAGGAATACCATCACCGGGAGCAGTAGGTGTAACAGAGGGAGCATTTACAGAAATATTTAGAAATATATATCCGGGTGCAATGATGAGTAGTGCTATACTATTAAATAGAGGAATAAATTTCTATTTCTTTGTAATATTTAGCGGAATTGTAACAATAATAAATCATTTAAAAAGAGAATAATACTAGACATATAAGCAAATGCGGAGTATAATAGTTAAAGAAAAAAAGAAAGAGGGAAACTATATGAACAATAAATACAGAAATCATATGTGTGGAGAATTAAATATAAAAAATGTTTCAGAAGAAGTTAAGCTAGCAGGTTGGGTACAAAGAATACGTAACCTAGGTGCTATGAAATTTATAGATTTAAGAGATGAAACAGGAATAACACAAATAGTAATAAATGATGAAAAATTATTAGAAGGAATAGATTTAGTAACAGAATGTGTAATATCTGTGGATGGAACAGTTCTAGAACGTTCAAATAAGAACTTAAAAATACCTACAGGTGAGATAGAAATAGAAGCTAAAAATATTACGATGCTAGGTAAATGTAAAAATGTATTACCATTTGAAGTAAATTCAGAAAAAGCAGATAGAAACCAAGTTAAAGAGGACTTAAGATTACAATATAGATTTTTAGATTTAAGAGATGATAAACTTCATAAAAATATTTTACTTCGTTCTAAAATCTTAAAATTCTTAAGAGATAAAATGGACGAAATGGGATTTTATGAAATTCAAACTCCAATACTTGCAAACTCATCACCAGAAGGAGCAAGAGACTTTTTAGTACCAAGTAGATTGCATCCAGGTGAATTTTATGCACTTCCACAAGCACCACAACAATTTAAACAACTTTTAATGGTATCTGGATTTAATAAATATTTTCAACTAGCTCCATGTTTTAGAGATGAAGATCCACGTGCAGATAGAGCACCAGGTGAATTCTATCAATTAGACTTCGAAATGAGCTTTGGAACTCAAGAAGAAGTTTTTGAAGTATTAGAAGAAATATTTACATCTACTTTTAAAAAATTCACAACATGGAAAGTAAATGAAGGACCATTTATAAAGATTCCATATAAAGAAGCTATGGAAAAATACGGAATAGATAAACCAGATTTAAGAAATCCACTTATTATACAAGATGCAACTGAAATTTTTAAAGATACAGAATTTAATGCATTCAAAGATAAAACAATAAAAGCAGTAGTAGTACCAAATGGAGCAGAGCAAGGAAGAAAATTCTTTGATAATATGACTCAGTATGCTGTAGAAGAAGCAGGAGCAAAAGGTCTAGCTTGGGTAAAATTAACTGAAGAAGGACCACAAGGTGGAATTGCTAAATTTGTTACAGATGAAGTTAAAAAAGGCTTAGAAGAAAAATTAGGAGCAAAAACAGGGGATAGTTTATTCTTTGTAGCAGATGAAAAACTAGAAACTGTACAAAAAATAGCAGGACTTGTTCGTATAGAACTTGGAAAACGCTTAGAACTATTAGAAAAAGATACATATAGATTTTGCTTTATAGTAGATTTCCCAATGTATGAATACAACGAAGAGGAAGGAAAAATTGACTTTAACCATAACCCATTTTCTATGCCACAAGGTGGAATGGAAGCATTAAATACAATGAATCCATTAGATGTTGTAGCATACCAATATGATGTTGTATGTAATGGCTACGAAATGGCATCAGGAGCTGTTAGAAACCATGACCCAGAACTTATGGTAAAAGCCTTTGAAATAGCAGGATATAGTGAACAAGAAGTTGAAACAAGATTTGGTGCGTTATATAATGCATTTAAATATGGTACACCACCACATGCAGGAGCAGCACCTGGAGTAGACAGAATGATAATGCTTATAGCAAATGAAGACAATTTAAGAGAAATTATAGCATTTCCTAAAAACAAAAAAGCAAGAGATGTATTAATGGGAGCACCAAGCAATGTTACAGAAGAACAATTAAGAGATGTTCATATAAAATTGATAGAAGAATAAAATTTAAGCAGAGATTTTTGGGGCGACTTAGAAAATCTCTGTGTTTATTTGAAAGGAACAGTTATGGCAATAAGAGAAATAATAGATTATAATAATAAATTAATTAGAGAAAAATCTGAAGAGGTTTTAAAGTTAGATAATGAAGTAAAAGATCTAATAGAAGATATGGATGACACTTTAAATGCTTATGGTGGAGTTGGAATAGCAGCAGTACAAATTGGTGTAAAGAAAAGGATAATACTAGTAAAAAATAATGACAAAAGATATTTAGTTATAAATCCCAAAATAATAAATTCATTTGGCGAAGAAGAAGACTATGAGGGTTGTTTATCTGTAAAAAAAGAGGACTATGAACTTATATTAGGAAAAGTAAAAAGACCATTTGCAGTAGAAGTAGAAGGATTAGATGAAAATTTTAACAAAGTAGATATAATGGCAGTAGGCTTAACTGCAAGAGCCTTTTCACACGAAATAGATCATTTAGATGGAATTTTATACACAGATAAAATGGAAGGCGAATTCCTTGAAATGAAAACTAAAGAAGAAAGAGAAGAATGGAAGGAAAAAAGAAGAAAAACTAAAAAAGGAAAAGTACTACTAGGAATGAGTGGAGGGGTTGATAGCAGTGTATCAGCAGTTTTACTTAAAGAAGCGGGATATGAAGTAATAGGAGCGACAATGAAACTTTGGGAAGATAAAGAAAACCCAGAAATAGAAGGTGGATGTTGCTCATTTAGTGCTACGAATGATGCAAAAAGAGTATGTGACAAAATAGAAGTGCCACATTATACTTTAAATTGCGAAGCAGAATTTCAAAAATATGTAATAGATGATTTTGTAAATTGCTATAAAAATTGTAAAACGCCAAATCCATGTATAGAATGTAACAAATATTTAAAATTCGGAACATTTTATAAAAAAGCCTTAGAACTTGGATGTGATTACATATCAACAGGACATTATGCAAAAATAGAATATTCAGAGAAATATAATCAATATGTTATGAAAAAATCTGAGTCTACTAAAAAAGATCAAACATATTTCTTATATAGCATTCCAAAAGAAGTATTGCCTAAAATGATATTTCCATTAGAAAATTTTACAGATAAAGCAGATGTAAGAAAAATTGCAGAAGAATATGAACTAAATGTAGCACATAAAAAAGATAGTCAAGAAGTATGCTTTATACCAGATAATGACTATGGAAATTTCTTAGAAAAAAATTTAGATAGATTACCTTCAAAAGGAAATATAGTTTTAAAAGATGGTACAATACTTGGAAAGCACAAAGGTCTTATTTATTACACAGTAGGCCAAAGAAAAGGACTAGGAGTTTCTTATAAAGAGCCTTTATATGTAGTAAAATTAGATAAAAATAAAAATGAAGTAATAGTAGGAACAGAACAAGACTTGTACACAAATGAATTATATGCAAACGAATTAAATTTTTTACTAGATATAGATTTAACTAAAAAAATAGAAGTTATGGCAAAAGTAAGGTATAGGGCAAAAGAAGCAAAAGCTATTTTAGAAGTACAAGAAAATGGACTAGCCAAAGTAACTTTTGAAGAACCTCAAAGAGCAATAACGCCAGGACAATCTGTAGTATTTTATATAGATGATGTTGTACTTGGTGGTGGAAAAATAATATAAAACAAATTTTCGCAAAAAAGTATTGACTTTTATCCTATAAGTTGGTAAAATATCACTATGTTATTCGAAAGAGGTGATTTTATGCAAGGAGAAAATCCTATGGCAAATAACCAAATCGAAGAAATCAACGTAGTTTTAAATGAAATAAAAGATGGACAAGAGTTATTGTCAAACCAATCACAAAAGAATTTTAAAGAAATAATGAAAAAACTAATGAAAATGCAAGAATATAATGAAATAAGTGATATGACAAATCAAGTATTTGAAATGCGCTTATCAAACATTGAAGATTTTTTATTTAGACTAGAAGGCTATATCAGAAGTCACAATTAGGGACAGTCCCTAATTGTGACACTTTCCCAGTTGGGGACAGTCCCTAATTGGGAAAAAGATCCTTAAAGGTTTTAAAAGTATATCCTTCATTTTTCAAAAAACTAATAGAAGCTTGCAAAGCTAAATAAGACCTACTTACATCCGCAGTGTCATGCATTAATATAACTAAACTATTTTTATTTTTACAACTTTTTTTAAAATTACTAAGAAGTTGAGAGGCAGAGAAATGTCCTACAGAATCTTGGTTCAAAGCGTTCCAATCTACATACCCATACTCTAACTCTTTTAAATATTGAATACATTTTTTCTTGCTACCTGAATATGAAGTTCCTTTAGAACCATTTGGAAAACGAAAAAGATGAGAAGTGTACGGCATACCAATTGCTTCAGAGATAGCATTTTCAGCATCTTTTAATTCCTGAATAAAAGCATCTTTACTTTGGTAAAGTTTAGAATTTTTATGTGAATAGGTATGATTAGCAATAAAATGGCCTTCTTCATGTTCTCTTTTTACAGTTTCGGGAAATTCTTTTACTCTGTAACCAATAACAAAAAAAGTAGCTTTTACATCTTCAGCCTTTAAAATGTCTAAAACTTGTGGAGTAGCAACCTTTGTTGGACCATCATCAAAGGTTAAATAAGCAACTTTTTCTTTAGAAGAGTATATAGCATCTATTTTTTCTTGGAGCGTAAAATTTCCAGAAGCCTCATTATTAGAGCTAACCTGAAAAGTAGAAGTAGATGATTTTATATATTTGTAAATCTGAAAAATAGTAGTAATAATGCAAAATATAAGTAAAAAAATAACAATGAATTTTATAATACAAGTTTTATTAATAATAAAAATATTCATACAAAATCAAATCCTTATATAAAATTTAGGTCTAGTTTAAATTCTCTAAAACCAATTACAATATATAATATATGTAACCATATTGTGAAATAATAATAAAAATTTAGTGTATTCTATTGATAAAAAAGAAAAATAAAGGTAAAATAACGAAAGAAAATAAATGAAAAGGGGAAAAGATTAACACTTTTCTAATTGGTTTTATGCCGTAAGAAAGGAAAAATATATGAAGAAAAATATAAGATTTTATTTTGCTTTTTATTTAGCAAAAATATCAGTAATAGCACTAAAAGTAATAAAAAGAGATGCGACGCAATTTCCAGGAAAACTTGCAATAACGTTGTGTCCAAACTTTTTAGAGCAAATAGGAAAACCAAAAACAATAATTGCAGTTACAGGAACAAATGGTAAAACCACAGTATGTAATATGATAGAAGATTGTTTGAAAGAAAATGGTTATGATTTTATAGATAACCAACTAGGTTCAAATACAAACTCAGGAATAGCTTCAACCTTTATAAAAGGGGCAAACTTAAAAGGAAACCAAAAGAAAGATATGGCTGTGTTTGAAATAGATGAAAGAAGCTCCATAAGAGTGTATCCATATGTAAAACCAACATATTTAATATGTACAAACTTATTTAGAGATTCATTAATGAGGAATGCACATACAGAATTTATATCAAATATGTTAAGCACTAACATTCCAAAAGAAACAAAACTTATATTGAATGGAGATGACTTAATAGTAAGCAATTTAGCACCTGAAAATAAAAGAGTATATTTCGGAATAGATAGATTAAGCACAGATACAGATAAATGTGAAAATATAGCAAGAGATATAATAGTATGCCCAAAATGTAATAGTAAATTAGAATACGATTTTGTAAGATACAATCATATAGGTAGAGCGCATTGTAGTAAATGTGATTTTAAATCACCAGTAATAGACTATGAAGTAACCAATTTAGATTTAGAAAATAAAAAAATGACAATTAAGAATAAAGAAGAACTAGAAGAATATGACTTAATAAATAACAATATTATAAATGTTTACAATATGCTTGCTACAATAACTGTTTTAAAAGAAATAGGTTTAACTAAAGAGCAAATAAATCCTGTACTAAAAAAACAGAAAATTGTAGATACAAGATATAGCAAACAAGAAGTAAATGGAATTGAAGTTATTACTCAACTTTCAAAAGGAATGAATCCGATAGCTTGTTCAAGAGCCTTTGATTATGTAAGAAAAGAAAGTGGAAATAAAGCGGTATTTGTGCTTTTAGATGACCTTCATGAAGCAGCATCAGGCTCTGAAAATATTGCATGGCATTATGATACAGACTATGAATTTTTAAAGGATGATTCAATTAAACAAATCCTAACAGCAGGAGCAAGATATTTAGATACAAAAGTAAGATTTCAAATGGCAGATATAGATATGAATAAGGTTGTATGTCAAAGAGATGAACATTCTTTAGTAGAAAAATTAGAGTTAGAAAATATAGATAAAGTATTCATATTACACGATTTATATTCAATAGAATTAAAAAACGAAATTAAAAATAGAGTTATTAAAAAAATAGAAGACATGAAAGGAAAGGAATAAGACATGGAAGAAAACTTAAAAATAGAAATTTTATTTCCAGAGTTCTGCAATTTATATGGCGACATAAGTAATATGAAATATTTAAAAAAATGCTTGCCAAATGCAAATTTTATAGAAACAGCATTTGATGAAGAGCCTAGTTTTGTAAAAGAAAAAGTTAATTTCATATATCTAGGTCCAATGACTGAAAATATGCAAGAAAAAGTAATAATAAAATTAAAACCATATAAAGAAAGAATTGAAGAGTTAATAGAAGAAAATGTTATTTTTTTAATAACTGGAAATGCTATAGAAATTTTTGGAAAATACATTGAAAATGAAGATGGAAGTAAAATAGAAGCACTAGGAATATTCGATATTTATGCAAAAAGAGATATGCTTCACAGACATAATAGTATTTTTATTGGAAAATGGGAAAGCATAGATATAGTAGGATTTAAAAGTCAATTTACTTTTGCATATGGTAATAATGAAGAAAATTATTTTGCAAAAGTAGAAAAAGGAATAGGACTAAACAAAGAATCAAAGCTAGAAGGAATAATGAAAAATAATTTTATAGGAACCTATTTAATAGGTCCAATATTAATATTAAATCCACTTTTCACAGAAAAATTATTAGAAAAGATGGGAGTAAACAAAGAAAATTTAGCATATGCAGAAGACGTAAAAGCAGCGTATAACCAAAGATTGGAAGAGTTTAAAAGACTATAAAGTATAAATATTACAATATTATTACAAAAATATTACAAAAATGTTGCATAAAAATTACAAAAGTGTTATAATAATAATATATTCAAAAGAGAAGGTGGAAGAAATGGAACTAATGACAATCATTTATATATTATTATTCGCTATAATAGCACTTGTATCATATGCTATTATGCAACTAAAATTAGCAGGAATCAATGTAAAAGACTTTTGGAGTTTTATAGAAGCAAACCAAATGTTAGATAAATTATATGCTTTTTCAAAAAAATATGAAAAGATGAGTCCTCAAGAACAAGTAATTTTTCTAATGGAAGCTGAAAAAGTATTTAATGCTTTTGACAAAGTACCAAAAATGATATGGGAAGAAGAATATGAAAAATATGAAGATGTTTTAAATACATATAAAAATATTAAAATTTTAAGATGGTCAGCATCTAATTAAAAAAGATAACATAAAAAACTCATATATATACAAAATAACCTAAGATTTAAAATCTGTAGGTTATTTTTTTGTGAAAGCAAATTTTAAACTAACCACATAAATAGAATAATATAAAATAAAAATAGTATAATATAAAAAAGAAAGGCATAGATATTGAAAAAAATATAATATTTTTAAACAAAATTTATGCTTAAAAGGAGGAAGAAAAGTAAATATGGATATAAAATATTTTGATAATGCAGCAACTACAAGAGTAAAAGAAGAGGTGTTAAGGGAAATGATACCGTATTTTAATATGCAATATGGAAATGCATCATCAATGTATTCAATAGCAAGAAAATCTAAAAGAGCAATAGAAGAAGCAAGACAAAAAGTAGCAAGTACAATAAATTCTAAAGCAAAAGAAATATACTTTACTTCATGTGGCTCAGAGTCAGATAATTTAGCATTAAAAGGAGTTGCATATGCAAATATGCAAAAAGGAAGACATATAATTACAAGCAAAATAGAGCATCCAGCAGTATTAGAAAGTTGTAAAACGCTAGAAAGACAAGGCTTTAATATAACGTATTTAAACGTAGATGAAGAAGGATTTATTTCATTAGAGGAATTAGAAGAAGCAATAAGGCCAGACACTATACTAATAAGCATAATGTTTGCAAATAATGAAATAGGAACTATAGAGCCAATAGAGCAAATAGGAGAAATTGCTAAAAAACATCAAATCATATTTCATACAGATTGCGTTCAAGCAGTAGGAAATGCAAAAATAGATGTAGATAAAATGAATATAGATATGCTTTCAATGTCAGCACACAAATTTTATGGACCAAAAGGAGTAGGCGCTTTATATGTAAGGGAAGGAATACAATTTGACAGAATTCAAGATGGAGGACATCAAGAAAAAAATAAAAGGTCAGGCACAGAAAATGTTGCAGGAATTGTAGGACTAGGAAAGGCAATAGAAATAGCAAATAAAAACCTAGAAGAACACATAAAAAATTTAACAAATTTAAGAGAATATTATTTTGAAAAAATAACAGAAAAAATACCAAACTGCAAAATAAATGGAAGTAGAGAAAAAAGGCTTCCTGGTAATGCAAATGTATCATTTCTAAATGTAGATGGAGAAGAATTATTACTTAAATTAGATGAAAAGGGAATATGTGCATCAACAGGAAGTGCCTGCAGTTCAGGAACAAGCAGTCCTTCACATGTATTAATGGCAATAGGGCTTAGCAAAGAATTTGCAAATGGCACCTTAAGAATTACATTAGGGGATGATAATACAAAAGAAGATATAGATTTTTTAGTAAATGCAATTTTTCTAAACTATTAGGAACAAAGGACATTTGGGGACGGGTCAATTTTGTCCTTTACGTAATTAAGAAAATAAATATATAATAAAAACATATGAATTTTCAAAAAATGCTCGTTCAAGCTAAGTAGCGCAGAAATTATAATCGAAATTTGTGGCACCCTTCCATTTGAAAAATGAACTCTTTCCACAAATTTCTCAATAATTTCTAGCTTACGTACTTTCAATCCGCTTTTTTTCAAATTAATATGTTTTTATTTTACAAATGTCTTTAATTATTCTATATTTTAAATTTCAATAAACTACTAAACTATTAGTTTTAGCCATAATAATTTACTTGAAATTTAAAGTGGCTCTTTGCTTGGTATTCCTGCCTTTCTTGGATATTTTGCAGGTGTTTTATTTACTTTTTTTACTATAATAATATTTCTTTTTATGTCACTATTTGGAAGAGTAATCTCTTCTATTTTTTCTATTTTTCCTCCTAGTATTTCCAATGCTTTTTTAGAATTTTCTATTTCTTCTATATTAGAACCTTTCATGCATATTGCTTTTCCTCCTACTTTTACTAAAGGAAGTAGATATTCTAGCAATATGTTCAAAGGCGCTACAGCTCTTGAAGTTGCTATTTCATAGCTTTCTCTTTCTTTTTTGTTTTTTCCAAGTTCTTCTGCTCTGCCATGTACTGTCTTTATATTTTCCAATTTTAATTTTTCTTTTACTTCCTCTAAAAATTTTATTCTTTTGTTTAAAGAATCTAGTAATATTATGTTATTTTTTTCTTTTACTATTGCTAATGGTATTCCTGGAAAACCTGCTCCTGTGCCTACATCTATCATATTATCATTTTCTTTAACATATTTTGCAATTGTTAAGGAATCTACAAAATGCTTTAATATTATTTCTTTTGGTTCTACAATTGCTGTTAAATTAATTTTTTCGTTCCATTCTATTAGTAAATTCATGTAATTATAGTATTTTTCTATTTGCTTATTTGTTAATTCTATTTCTATTTGTTTTGCCGTATTTTTTAATTCTTCTGAAAATATTTCAAATTCCATATTTCCTCCTCTTATTTTTATTGCTGTATTTGCCTTTAAATGGCTATTTACAAGCTTTTTGTTGGTTTTTATTATATGTTTCTAAATATATTAAAAGTACAGATATATCTGCTGGAGATACTCCTGAGATTCTTGAGGCTTGTCCTACTGAATTTGGTCTTATTTTGTTTAGTTTTTGCCTAGCTTCTAGCCTTAGACCTTTAATATCTTCATAATCTATGTCTTCAGGTAGTAGTTTTTGCTCTAATTTTTTAAATTTTTCTACTTGCTGAGCTTGTAATTTTATATATCCTTCATATTTTAGCTCGATTCCTACTTCTTTTATTACTTGTTCTTCCAATTCTGGTCTATTAGGGTCTATTTCTTTTAAATTTTCGTATGTTAGCTCTGTTCTTTTTACTAAATCTGCCAAACTCGCTCCAGTAGTAAGTTCTGAGGAATTATATCTTTTCAGAAATTCATTTACTTCTTTCGTTGGTTTTATAATTACGCCCCTTACTCTCTCTATTTCTTCTTCTATACTTTGCTTTTTCTTTAAGAATTTTTGGTATCTTTCCTCTGGTATAAGTCCTACTTTGTAACCAATTTCTAATAGCCTTAAATCTGCATTGTCTTGCCTTAGTAAAAGCCTGTATTCTGCCCTAGAAGTCATCATTCTGTAAGGCTCGTTCGTTCCTTTTGTTACAATATCATCTATTAAAACTCCTATATATCCTTGTGTTCTGTCTAATATAATAGGCTTTTTTCCTTTTAATTTTAGGCTAGCATTTATTCCTGCCATTAATCCTTGGCAAGCTGCTTCTTCATATCCTGATGTTCCGTTTGTTTGCCCTGCAAAGAATAATCCATCTATTTTTTTGTATTCCAATGATAATTTTAAATCTGCAGGATTAATACAGTCATATTCTATTGCATATGCAGGCCTTGTAAATTCAGCATGCTCTAAACCAGGAATAGTCCTATACATGGCTATTTGTACGTCTTCTGGAAGAGATGAACTCATTCCTTGAATATACATTTCGTCCGTATTTCTGCCTATTGGCTCTACAAATATTTGATGTCTTTCTTTATCTGCAAAACGAACTACTTTATCTTCTATAGAAGGACAATATCGTGGGCCTGTTCCCACTATTTCTCCACCATACAAAGGTGAACGATGTAAGTTTTTACGTATTATTTCGTGTGTTTTTTCGTTTGTATATGTTAAATAACATGGTAATTGTTCTATATTTTCATCGATTTTATCTTCAAAAGAAAAGGCCTCTGGATGCTTATCTCCTTCTTGTATCTCCATTTTTGAAAAATCTATACTATTTTTATTTATTCTGGCAGGTGTACCTGTTTTAAATCTAACTAGGTCTACACCTTCTCTTTTTAGAGCTTCTGATAATCTATTTGCTGGGAATACTCCATCTGGTCCACTTTCAAAAGAAACTTCTCCTATAAATATCTTTCCTTTTAGATATGTACCTGTGGCTATAATAAGACAATCTACCTCATATATTGCGCCTATATTTGTTTCTATAGACTTAATTTTGCCGTTTTCTACCGTAAAATCTACTATCTCGGCTTGTTTAATATATAAATTCTCTTGTTTTTCCAATGTATGTTTCATTTCCTCTTGATATCTCTTCCTATCAGCCTGCGCTCTTAAAGAATATACTGCTGGTCCTTTAGATGTGTTTAACATACGAAGTTGCGTATAAGTTTTGTCAATATTTTTCCCCATTTCTCCCCCAAGGCAATCTATTTCTCTTACTAAATGACCTTTAGAACTTCCTCCTATGTGTGGATTACATGGCATATTCGCAACCGCCTCTAAACTAATAGAAAACATTAAAGTTTTCATGCCCATTCGTGCACAAGCAAGCGCTGCTTCACAGCCTGCATGCCCTGCTCCAATTACTGCTATATCATATTTTCCTGCATTATATTTCATTTTTTACTCCTTTCGTGACGCTATTTAGGACATTTCTTTTTGCGTCATATGTCCTTTTTGCTTCGCATCTTCTTTTTTAGAAACTTTATTCATTGGTGTTAAATTTTTCTGTTCCATGACACACTCCAAAAGGAAACTTTCCCAAAGGTTAAGAAAGGCCCTTTTGGTAATTTTTTTGCCTGTGAAACACTTTTTTCAGTTCTTTATGAAACTTGAATTTATGTTTCGTTGTTATTTTGTCAATACTAATTTTTGTTTATTTATTTTTCAATATTTTTATGTGTTTGTTTGTCTTTTTGTCAATTCTCATATTTTATCATTTGTTCGCCTATATCCTTTGTATCCCTTGCTGCTGTAAGGCTACAGCTATTATTTTTTTAGAATATATAGGTTTAATTTTGTTCGTTTTTTAATATATAGGTTTATAAAATATTTTTCCTAATTTTTCTTTTCAGGTTTGATTTTAAGGCATTTTAATTTTACAAACTACATGTTATATTCTTTCGTGTGCTTTTTGTCTTATTTTTCATTTTCATTCGTTTCTGCTATTTTCCCAAGCAGAATTTAGAAAATATTTCATTTATAATGTCTTCTGATACATTTGCTCCTGTTATTTTTCCTAAATCCTCCAAAGTTTGTTTTATAGAAATTGAAATTATATCTATTGGTAAATTATTATTTACCGCTTTAATTGCTTCATTTATATTTTTTAATCCGTTTTCAATTTGATTTTTGTGTCTTATATTTGTAATTATTATTTCTCCATCTGTTTCTAAATTTTCAATTTGGAACATTTTCTCTATTTCATTATATAGCTCTTCTACTCCATTTCCATTTTTAGCAGAAATTTTTATTATTTTTTTATTTATTTTTTTCACTTCTTCATTTTCTTCTAAATTATTTTCTTTTAAATCTACTTTATTTAATAATATTATCGAATTCTTATTTTCTGCTATTTTTAAAATTTCTTTATCTTCTTTTGTTAACTCTTTTGTATTATCTAGTATAACTAATACTAATTCTGCTTCTTTTGCTATTTCTAATGCTTTTTTTACACCTATTTCTTCTATTTTGTCTACGGTTTGCCTTATTCCTGCTGTATCTATTATTTTTAATGGAATGCCTTTTATTGTTATAAATTCTTCTATAGTATCCCTTGTTGTTCCTTCTATTTCGCTTACTATAGCCCTTTCTTCCCTAAGTATTTGGTTTAGTAGTGAAGATTTTCCTGCATTTGGTCTGCCTATAATTGCAGTTTTTATACCTTCTTTTAATATTTTTCCACTCCTAAAGCTATCTTTTAGTGCTTCTAATTTATTTTTAGTGTTCTTCAAAACCTCTAAAGCCCTACTATTTGTAACTTCTTCTAGGTCATATTCGGGATAATCTATTTGTGCTTCTATATCTGCCATTATATCTAATAAATCATGTCTTATTTCGTTTATTTTGTTTGACAAATCACCTTGCAATTGGTTTATAGATGCTTTTGATTCTTTTTCGGTTTTGCTATTTATTAAGTCCATTATTGATTCTGCCTGTGATAAATCTATTCTTCCATTTAAAAATGCTCTTTTTGTAAATTCTCCTGGTTCCGCAAGAATTGCGCCATTTTTCAAGCATTGCTCTAATATTTGCTTTTCTACTACCATTCCTCCATGTGAATTTATTTCACACATATCTTCCCTAGTATAACTTTTAGGATTTTTAAAAAATGAAACTAAAACTTCATCTATTTTTTCATTTGTTTTTGCATCTACTATTGTTCCATATTGAATGGTATATCCTTTTATTTTATTTAAATCTATTTTCTCATTTTTATTATTTCTAAATATTTTTTGTAATATTTCAAAAGATTCTTTACCACTCATACGAATAATTCCAATTCCGCCATTCCCTATTGCCGTAGATATTGCTGCTATTGTTTCCATATTTTTCTCCTTTTTTATTAATTATATTATAAGCTTAAAAAAGCCAAAGTAATAGATTAATATAAATATATTTTCATATACTTAAATTAAAATCTTCACTTTGACTTCAGATTTTTATATTAAATTATCTTGCTATAGAAATAACTACTCTTCTGTTATCTCCTTCTCCTATGCTATGTGTTTCTATTTTGGTATTTTCTTGTAATTTGCTATGTATTATTTTTCTTTCATATGCTGACATTGGTTCTAATGTGATTGATTTTCCTGTTTTTAATACTGTTTTAGAAACTTTTTGTGCTAATTCTTCTAATGTTTTTTCTCTTTTTTGACGATAGTTTTCTATGTCTAATATTATTCTAATTTTGCTATTAAATCCTCTATTTCCTATTGTAGATAGTATTGTTTGCATAGAATTTAAAGTTTCGCCTCTATATCCTATTAATGTTCCTGCTGCATTTCCCTTGATTTCTACATATAAAACATAATTTTCTTCTTTTATCGTATGTTCTAATGTATTATCAACTTTTGGTAACCAAGTTTTTAAAAATTCTTCTATTCTTTTTTTAGCTACTGCTATTTCTTCTTCATTACAGTCATACTCTCTTTTGTTTTTTTCTTCTCTGCTTATTTGTTCTTTTACTGTTAATTGTACTTTTACAACTCTTGGTGTTAATATACTAAAAAAGCTTTTTTTGTTTTCATTTTCTAATACTTTTATTTCAACTCTATCTTTAGATATTTTTAGTTCTTTTAAACCATTTTCTATAGCTTCATTGGTTGTTTTTCCTTCTGCTATAATAGAATTACTCATTGTCTTCTTCCTCCTTAGCGCCCATTATTTTATTTATAATTAATCTTTCAAATATCATTAAAATATTGCTTACTAACCAATATAATGCAAGTCCAAGTGGTGCAATAATTGCAATTGATATAGACATTATTGGAGTCATGTATAACATTGTATTATTCATTTGGTTCATGCTTTCTGTAAATTCATCATCACTTGTTTTTTCTTCAGAACTATTTTTGCTATTCTTTTTTTGTTGTTTCTTTTGAGCATTCATTGTTATTTTTATAGAAATAAATGATGTTGCTATGTATAATAGTGGTATAACATATACTTTCCAGTCATTTAAGCTTTGTGTTGGTACTTTGCTTAAATCTAACCCTAAAAATTGCATATTTATTCTTAATTTATTTATTTCTTCTTTTCTATTTTCTAGTTCTTCCCTATTTTCTACGTTTTCTTGTTGTAACTGATTTTCTATATCTTTGTAGTCTGATTCTGCTAAGTCTATAATTCCTATTTCTTTATACCTTATGCTTGAATTTTCATCTGCTTTTTGTTTATATTCTTTATATATTTCTGTATTTTGTACATTTTTCATATATGTAAGTGGTTGGCTTACAAGCCAAAATACTGAAAGAATTATTATTATTTGTAATATTCCTGTTAAACATCCACTAAAAGGACTCATTTTTTCTGTTTTATATAAATTTATTGTTTCTTGATTTAGTTTTTCAGGGTTATTTTTATATTTTGCCTGAATTTCTTTCATTTTTTCTTGCACTTTTGCAGATTTTTTTATTGATTTTTGTTGTTTTATTGTTATAGGAATTAATATTATCCTTAATAAAACCGAAAAAATTATAATTGCCAAACCATAGTTATTTAGCAAATTATAAAAAAAGTTTAATACATATCCAAAAATACTTGATATTACTCCCAATTTTTAAAATTCCTCTACTTTCTATTTATTTTAAAGGGTCATATCCACCTTTGCTAAAAGGATTGCATTTTATAATCCTTTTAAATCCTAAAAAACATCCTTTTACTAAGCCATATTTTTCTATGGCTTGTTTTGTATATTCCGAACAAGTTGGATAATATTTGCAGTTTACTCCCTTAAACTTAAATAATTTTGAAACATATTTCTGATAGAAATTTATTAATATGATTCCTATTTTTTTCATTTAAGTAGTCCTGCCTTTTTCAAAAGAATATACATATCTTTTTGTATTTGCTCACATTTGCAATTTATAAAAGTATTTCTATTCCATAAAAATACTATATTATACCCTTTTTCTAATTCATTTCTTTTTAGGTAGTAACTTTCCCTAATTAAACGCTTTATTCTGTTCCTTTTAACTGCTTTTCCTATTTTTTTGCTTACTGCAACGCCTATTACGTTTTTTTCTTTCTTATTTTTTGAAATGTATATTGTTATATATTTTCCTCGATAAAATTTACCTTTATCTAATACATTTTTAAATTCATAATTTTTCTTTAATGTATCGACTTTTCGCATTTTGCTACCCCTTTATATAAAGAACTTACAATAAAAAAAGTAAAATTGCAAAAAAGACCACATTTTTTATTTCGTGGCCTTCTATTTAAGCACTTATTTTTTTTCTTCCTTTTGCACGTCTTGCTTTTAATACGTTTCTTCCTGCTCTAGTTTTCATTCTTTTCATGAAGCCATGTTCTTTTTGTTCTTGTCTTTTTTTAGGTTGAAATGTTCTTTTCATTTTTTAGCACCTCCTGTATTTATTTAAACCGATAACGGATTTTCTCTTCTTTTAATAAGCCTCATAATTATATATTATAACGGCTGTTATGTCAATACTTTGCTTTAAATTTAATTATTTTTTTTATTTGTATTGACTATTTAAGTTCGTTTTTGATATGATAAGGAAACAATAGGAAAAAAGGAGTTTTTATGTATAATTTAAATGTATAATTCATTTTCCTAAGAAAATTTTATATTTTTGGAAGGACTGAAAAAAATGCAACAAAAAGAATTAGATGAACTTCTTACAAAAGCAAAAGAACTCTTAAAAGAGGAAATGACTCAAATTTCATATGATACATGGATTAAAGAAATAGAAATTCAAAGTATGGAAAATGGAAATATTACTTTACTTGTTTCTAATGTCTTTAATAAAGATTCTGTTGATGCTAGGTATCATTCTCTTTTAGTTAATACTTTTAATTATTTAACTAATAAAGAATGTAGTGTTTCCATCCTTTCAAAAGAAGAGTTACAAAATCAACCAAATAATAAAAGTGAGAATATAAATATCGGTTCTTTAAATCCTACTTTAAACCCAAAATATACTTTTGAAAGTTTTGTTGTAGGAAATAATAACCGTTTTGCTCATGCTGCTTCTTTAGCAGTAGCAGAGGCTCCTGCAACTTCTTACAATCCTTTATTTATTTACGGGGGTGTAGGTTTAGGCAAAACTCACTTAATGCATGCAATTGGTAATGAAATTTTAAGAAATAACAAAAATGCAACTATTTTATATGTTACTTCTGAAAATTTTACTAACCAGCTTATTAATGCTATAAAAGATAATAAAAATGAACAATTTCGTACTAAGTACCGCAATATTGATGTCCTTCTTATAGATGATATCCAATTTATTGCGGGAAAAGAGAGAGTTCAAGAAGAGTTTTTTCACACTTTTAATACTCTTCATGAAAACGGAAAGCAAGTCATTATATCTAGTGATAGACCTCCAAAAGATATTAATCTACTAGAAGATAGATTAAAATCAAGATTTGAATGGGGTCTTATTGCCGATATTTCTAATGCTGACTATGAAACTCGTTTAGCTATTTTAAGAAAAAAAGCACAATTAGATAATATTATTATTGATGATGAAATTCTTGCTAATATTGCTAATAGAATTGACACAAATATTAGGGAATTAGAGGGTGCTTTAAATAAATTAATAGCTAGAGCTTCATTAATAAATAGTCCTATTACTATGGAAATGTCTGAATGGGCTATTAATGAAATTGTTTCTTCAAAAGATAAAGTAATTTCTTCAAGTTTTATTCAAGAAACTGTTGCTAAGTACTTTAATATAGATGCAAGGGATTTGGCAAGTGGAAAACGTTCTAATGATGTTGTTTTTCCAAGGCAAATTGCAATGTATCTTTGTAGGACTGTGCCACAACTTTCTCTTCCTCAAATTGGTAGGGATTTCGGCAACAGAGACCATACAACAGTAATGCATGCTTGTAATAAAATAGAAAAAGAAATTAAGGAAAATAAAAACACAAGATTAATTGTGGAAAGTGTTAAAAACATTTTACTAGCAGACCAATAGTTTAAATATAAACGAAAATTTATATTTTTTAAAAAAGGTGTTTGTAAAAATGATTGTTCGAAAAACATTATTCAAGTTCTTCTTAGGCAATAGCTTCATTAGATATCCACAGGTGGGTGTGAATTATGTGTAGATAAACTGTTAATAACTTAGTTATACACATATAAAATTTTAAACTGTTAATAACTTTCATACTTATCCACCATTTTATCAACATGAAAAACCTAAGGGAAATAAATAATTCACATAGTTTTCCACATAATCCACAGCACCTATTACTACTACTACTAAAATTATTTATTATATTATAAAGGAGTTTGATGAAAAAATGAAAATCGTTTGCGAAAAGGAAAAAATACTAAAAGCTATTAATTCCGTAACAAAAGCTGTTGCTTCTAAAACAACAATGCCTATATTGGAAGGAATACTAATTCAAACAAATGATAAAGAAGTAAAATTAACAACTTACGATTTAGAAATAGGAATAGAATATATTATAGATGCAGATGTTGTAGAACAAGGAGCTACAGTAGTTAATGCTATAATGTTTAGTGAAATAATAAGAAAATTACCAGATACAGAAATTAATATTTCTTTAAATGAAAAAAATTTATTAGTTATAGAATGTGAAGGTTCTTTATATAAATTAGCAACTATGAATCCTGAAGAATTTCCAGAACTTCCACAAATAAATGTGGAAAATTCTATAGATATAGAACAAAATGTTTTAAAAGAAATGATAAGAAAAACAATTTTTGCGGTAAGCAATGAAGAAAATAGACCTATTTTTACAGGATGTTTATTTGAAATTAAAAATAATAAATTAAATGTTGTTGCTGTTGATGGGTTTAGACTAGCATGGAAATCTAAATTTTTACAAAATAGTAGCAATGATTTTACAGCAGTTATTCCTGGAAGAACTTTAAATGAGGTAAATAAAATTATATTAGATTCATTTGATAATATAAAAATAGGAGTTGCTAAAAACCAAGCATTATTTGAAATGGAAAATTGTAAACTAGTAACTAGACTATTAGATGGTGAATTTTTAAATTATGCAAGTGTTATTCCAGAAAATTGGGAAACAAGAGTTAGGGTAAATAAAAATGCTCTTCAAAATTGTTTTGAAAGAATTAGTTTAATTTCAGCATCTAGCATAGAAAAAGAAAAGAAATATCCAGTTAAAGTTTCTGTAGATATAGGAAAAGTTACAATTTCTTGTACAAATCAAACAGGTGATGCTAAAGAAGAGATGTATGTTTCTACAGAAGGTCAAAACTTAGAAGCAGGATTTAATCCAAAATATTTCTTAGATGCTCTTCGCGCAATAGATGATGAAGAAATTTTTGTGGATTTTGGTACAAGCATTTCACCTTGCATAATAAGACCAGTTGATGATGGTGATTATATTTATATGATTTTACCAATAAGACTTAAAGATTAGAAAGGGGGTTGGAAATTAGAAGTTAGAAGGCAGAAATTAGAAAAAGTAAAAAAATAACTAAAAATAAGAAAAAAGAGAAAAGTTATCCACAGTTTATTAGCAAAATGTGGATAACTATATGGAAAACTTTTAATTTTTCTAACTTCTAACCTCAAATTTCTAATCTCGATATGTATATAAATAAAATAAAATTATTAAATTTTAGAAATTATGAAGAACAAGAAATTTTATTAAATCCTAGTATAAATATTTTTTATGGTGATAATGCACAAGGAAAAACAAATATAATAGAGGCTATATTTTTGTGTGCAATAGGTAAATCTTTTAGAACATCAAAAGATAAGGAAATGATAAATTTTAATAAAGAAAATGCATCTGTTTATATAGAATATAAAAAAGTAGACAGAGAAGGAAATATAA
>USFC01000012.1 GCA_900553865.1 uncultured Clostridium sp. | reverse complement strand
CGTCAATTTTATTTTTAGTATCTTCTATAGTATTTGTTTGTAGATGAGTATTATTAGGTATTTCTTCAGCTTCTTTTTTAAGTTCTTTATTATAATTTATTTTTATATTTTCGTGTTTAAAATTTTTTTGTATTTCTTCATTTTTAAATTCTAAAGTAGTATTAGTTTTTATATTTTCTTCTTGAGAATTTTGAATATCAGATTTTTTAAAATTTTCTTCTTCAAAATTATTATTTTTTTCTCTAGTTTTTTTATCTAATAATTCTTCTTTTCTTGCTAGTATTTGATTTGGCATAATTTTTATCCTTACACTTAAATTTAGATTTTTTAGGTATCTATAAACCATCTTTTATATTATAACATGATATAAAAAAATTTGCCATTATTTTAGGAAAAAAATTAGGGAAATCTACGAAATATGGAATTTTTTAGAAAATGAAATATTAATAGAGAAAGGCTATTATAAAGAAAAATTAGAAATGTAATACAAATGTAATAAAAATGTAATAAAAATGTAAAAAATAGAACGCAAATACTATCCGTAAAGGTAAAATAAGGCAGAAAATCAACTGGAATTTATTACTATTGAATTTTTTGAAGTTTTATTTTATATTTTATATAGAATAAATTTTTTATGTATTTATTTTTCCGTTTTAAAATTTATTTTAATATTTTAAATTTCTTTTTTATACTTTTATACATTTCTAAAAATAGCTTATTCCCCTATTCCCTATTTATTTCTTTGTATACATGAAAATACTATATAGCTTTTAAGTCAGTGTTTATTTATACAATAATTATAGAACCTGAAGTGTCTAATTTATAAATAATATTATTAGTTTAGTAATTAAATTCAATCCTTATTATAGTCACATAAAGTATAGTTATATAACTCTAAACTCTTATTTTATTTGATTTTTATACAAATTTGTGTTATACTTTAATAAATACGTGGATACAGCGAAAAAATGTATCAGGTTTTAGAAACTTCTAAAATTTTGGAGGTATTGAAATGCGGAAAAGTAACAAAATTATTAATTTTGCAGTTCTTTTTATTTTCTTTTTTGTAATTTTTACATTTTTTAATGTAAATGCAAGAACTAAAGTAATCATATCATTTGTGATCTCTTTAATTTTATTGATTACTCCATTCGTATTGGCAAAGATTAATAAAATGCATGCATACTATTACTTAAAAAAAATTAGAAAAGATGCTGTAAAAGGGTACAGAATTACTACTGAAGAAGCAAATAATCTTTTTTATTTAGATAGTAAGACTTGTATCCGTATTAATAGAAGCCAACTTGAAAAGTGTAATATATCACAATTTACTAAGGAAATACTTATATCCACATTTGAGAGTTCTTAAAAGGACTCTCTTTTAAATATAAGAATTTTTCTCCTTTTTTATATACTTTTGTAAACATCTTGTCTATCTTGGTATTCAATTTTTCTATCATCTGAATTATCATCTTTTATTGTAGTTCTACTACTTCCATACATAAAAAATAAGCCTTACTTTAATATTTAAAATAAGACTTATAGTTATTTTTATATATTTTTTTCGTTTAAATATCTTTTTAATAAAAATGTAAGAAAATATGGGAATGTATAAAATTTTCCATTAAATCCAATATTTTTATTGCAAAGTTTTATTCCGTATTTTATATCTTTATATTTATCATTATCAATTAAATTATTTAAAGATATTGTGGAATTATCGCTTGCCTTCACTTCTACTGGAATTAAATAATTTGTATCTCTTACAAAGAAATCCATTTCAAGTCTGCCTGTTTCGTCCCTATAAAAATACAAATTATATCCCTCTTTAACTAACATATCTGCAACTATATTTTCATAAATCGCACCTTTATAAGTATTAAAATTTTTATTTCTTCTTAAATCAAGTTGAGCTTCTTCATCCAATGTTGCAATCAATAGACCAGGATCTCCAAAATATAATCTATAATTATCAGGATTATAGTTTCCTTTTAACGGTAAACTTACTTGTTCAAGACAATAGCAAATATTAACTATTCCAGCATTTTCTAGCCATTCTATGACTCCAACATATTCCCTATTTCGAGCTCCAGAAGAAATTTTTGTTATTTGAAATTTTTTATTTTCATTACCCAGAAATACAGGAATTTTTCTATATGCATTTAGTATTTTTGTTTTATCAAGTCCACCTGCATATTTAGTAATATCTTCTTCGTAGTCCAATATTATTTGCTTTTGCATTTCTAGAATTCCAGTATATGTTTTGTTTTCGACAAATGTTTTAACAATTAGTGGCATTCCTCCAACAATCATATATTCTTGAAAATTTTCCAGCATAACATCATATTGTATTTTTGATAATGGCTCATTTTTTTTCATACATTGATATAAATCTTCTATTTGTTCATTACTATATCCTTTTGCCCATAAGTATTCTTCAAAATCTAATGAATGCATTATATAATCAATTTTATTGCCTACACTATTTGATTCAATTTCTTCATAATTTATTCCCATTAAGGATCCTGAACATATAACATCAAATCTTCCGTCTTCTCTAAAGGCTTTTAAAGCCGTTGCACAACTTGGATAGTCCTGTATTTCATCAAAAAATATTAATGTTTCTCCAGGTATGAATTGAAAATCTCCATTCTTTAATGTAATATCTTTAATGACTCTATCTATTTCAAACCCTTTGTCGAAAATGTCTTTATATTCTGGCTGTAAAACAAAATTTATTTCAATTAAACTTTTATAATTATTTAATCCAAAGTTTTTTATTGATTCAGTTTTTCCAATTTGTCTTGCACCTTTTACTATTAATGGCATTTTATTTTTGCTTTTTTTCCATTCTATTAAATATTCATCAATTTTTCTTTTTAATCTCATACTATCACCTTCAGCATTAGTATATCACATTTTTTACATTACTTCAACATTCTGTATCACATTTTTTACATTATTTTTCGACAAATTATCACATTTTTATGTGTATTTTAAAGATATGTATAAATATGTTCCTCCATAATCTATATTAGTTGTTCCAAGTATTGCATATCTAAAAGAATGATCTGATAAATAATATTTATAATTTTTCTATAATTCACAAGCTAATTCTTTCATTAAATCTTTAACAGAAACAATTTCTTTTATTTTACTAACGTTACTGCCACAAAAAATTAATCCATCTTCTGTTTTACCTTTTACAGAATTTATTAATGATTTTGTAATACAGTATGGACTATCTATTATATTACAAGTCTTAATGCATTTGTAGCATTTATCAATTTTGCATTTTTCTTTTTCTACTTTTTTGATAAAACTATTACATATAGCTCTTCCTGGCATTCCAACAGGACTATTAATTATTTTTATATCTTCTTCATTTGCATTGACATAAGCTTTTTTGAATTCTATTGAAGCATCACACTCATTTGTAGCAACAAATCTTGTTGCCATTTGTACACCAGTTGCTCCTAAATTTAAAAATTTTTTAATATCTGTAGAATCCCATATTCCACCTGCCGCAATAACTGGAATATCCTTTCCTGTTTCTTTTTCTACCTCATTTATGTAGTCAACAACTTCCTTAGTTATATTTTCTAATTTTGGTTTAGTATCTTCTTCTAATTCTTCTCTTTTAAATCCCAAATGTCCACCAGCTTCTGGACCTTCAATAACTATCATGTCTGGAACATAATTATATTTTTTTATCCAATGTTTTACTATCAGTTTACAGCATCTTAAAGATGATACTATTGGAGCAATCTTTGTTGTAGACCCATTAACATATTCAGGCAATTCCTTTGGAATACCTGCACCAGATATAATTAAGTCGATTTTTTGTTTTACACATTCTTTTACAATTTCTGCATAGTCTTTTAAAGCTACCATTATATTTACACCAATTATTTTATCTTCTCCTGCAATTTCTCTTGCTTTTTTTATTTCATTTCCTATTGCTCTTAAATTTGCTTTCAATGGATTTTTATTAAAATCTGCTTCTTGATACCCGATATCTGCTGTTGAAATTATTCCAATGCCACCTTCCTTACTTACATTACCAGCTAAATTATGCATAGAAACTCCTACTCCCATTCCTCCTTGAATAATAGGATATTTTGATTTTTTATTTCCTACTTTTATCCCTTCCATAGTATTCCTTTCTTTTTCACATTCTATTTATTTAACAACATCACTATTGTAACAATTTTGATTTTTTAACTTCTTGCAAGTCCATCTACAGATAAGACTACCCCTGTAATATAACTTGATAAATTACTTGATAAAAACAAAAACGCATTTGCAATATCTTCTGGTTCTCCAATTCTACCAAATGGTATGTTTTTTATTAATGGTTCTATCATTTCTTTAGGTAATTTTGCTACCATATCTGTATTGATAATTCCTGGAGCTACTGCATTTACTCTAATACCATATGGTGCTAATTCTCGAGCTAAAGATTTTGTTATCCCATTAACTGCAAATTTAGTAGTAGGATACATTACTCCACTTGGTTGTCCGTAAATACTTACCATAGAACTTGTATTTAAAATTACACCTTTTGTTTCTTTTAAATATGGTATTATCTCCTTTGAACAATTAAAAACTGATTTTATATTCAGATTAGTAATCTTTTCATATTCTTCGTCAGTATAATCTTCTATTTTAGTTTTGGAAGAAATACCAGCATTATTAATTAATATATCAATATGCCCATATATTTCTTTTACTTTTTTAAATACTTCATCCATTTCTTCTTTGCTTGATAAATCTGGGTAAAAACCTATTACCTCATAAGATGAATTTATTTGTTTTAATTCTTTTATTGCTTTTTCTACTGTTTCTTGCTTAGAGCCAAGTAAAACTATTTTTGCTTCATTTTCTAAAAATTTCTTTACTGTTGCAAATCCTATTCCTCTAGTACCTCCTGTTATAACTGCTACTTTTCCTTTTAGCATTTTATATTCCTCCTTATTACTTTTTTAATTTTATTTTTGATTAAACTCCCATAATATTATAACCACTATCAGCATATATAACTTGCCCTGTTATTGAATCTGACATATTGCTTAATAAAAATGTTGCCACATTTCCAACTTGCTCGGTTGTTACATTTCTGTGTAGTGGTGCTTTTTCTTCAACAATAGTTAATATTGAACTAAAGTCCTTAATTCCTTTTGCTGACAATGTCTTTATTGGACCTGCTGATATTGCATTTACTCTTATTCCATCTTTTCCTAAATTATTTGCTAAATATCTAACACTAGCTTCTAGTGCTGCTTTTGCAACTCCCATAACATTATAACCATCAAGAACTTTAGTAGAACCATGATATGTTAAAGTAACTAAAGTTGCATTTTCATTTAGCATATCTAGTTCTTTAGCCATTCGTGCAACTAATACAAAAGAATAACTACTAACATCTACTGCATGAGAATATCCTTCTTTGCTTGTAAAAATAAAGTCATTTCTTAAATCTTCAGTATTTGCATGTGCAATTGCATGTACAATTCCATCTAATTTTCCATTTTCTTCTTTTATTTTTATAAATGCTTCTTTAACTTTTTCATCTTCTGAAGCTCCATTTAACACATACGCTTTACTACCTTTAAATTCGCTAATTAATTCTTCTATTTTTTCTTTATTATCTTCACCCATATAAGTAAAAATTAATTTTGCTCCATTTTCATAAGCTGATTTCGCAATGCCATAAGCAATACTCCATTTGTTTCTAATTCCCATTATTAATATTTTCTTATCTTTTAATAACATTTTATACCTCCTTAAACTCACCCATATTTCTAAATTTTGCATATCTATTTTCTACAATTTCTTCTTCATTTAAATTTTGCATCTGTTTTATCTCTTTTTGTATTTCTTTTTTTAAATTATAGGAAACTTTTTTAAAATTTTCTTCATTATTTTCTTTAGGCTCTTTTATAATTTTATCTATTACTTTTAGTTCAAATAAATCATTTGCAGTTAATTTCATTTTTTCTGCAGCTTCTTTAAACCTAGATGCGTCTTTCCATAAAATACTACTATAACCTTCTGGTGAAAGAATTGAATAAATAGCATTTTCTAGCATAAAAACCTTATTTGCAACTCCAATTGCTAAAGCTCCTCCACTTGAACCTTCTCCAATTACAATTGATATAATTGGTACTTTGAGCTTTGCCATTTCAAACATAGATCTAGCAATGGCTTCTCCTTGGCCTTTTTCTTCTGCTTCTATTCCTGGATATGCTCCTTTTGTATCAATAAAAGTAATTACAGGTCTTTTAAATTTTTCAGCCTGTTTCATAAATCTTATTGCTTTTCTATAGCTTTCAGGATTTGGCATTCCAAAATTTCTTTCTATATTTTCTTTTGTTGTCCTTCCTTTTTGTTCTGCTATAATTGTAAAATTTTGTTTTTCTATTTGGGCCAATCCGCATACTATGGCTTTATCATCTTTAGCATTTCTATCTCCATGTAATTCTATAAAATCATCAAATATTTCCTCTACATAATCAAGTGAAGTTTTCCTTTTGGGATCTCTTGCTATTTCTACTTTTTCCCAAGCTGATATTTTTGCATTTTCCATTAATTTTTGCCTCCTTTATGAAACATAATTAATTTATAAATAGTATCTTTTAAATCTTTTCTTTCAACTATCTTATCTATAAAACCATGTTCTAATAGAAATTCAGCTGTTTGAAAACCTTCTGGCAATTCTTCTCCTATTGTTTGTTTTATTACTCTTTGACCAGCAAACCCTATCATGGCATGTGGTTCTGCTAAAACAATGTCTCCTAGACTTGCAAATGAAGCTGTAACCCCTCCATATGTTGGATCTGTTAGAACTGATATATATAATAACCCTGCTTTATCTAATTTTGTAAGTGCAGCTGTAGTTTTAGCCATTTGCATTAAAGATATAATTCCTTCTTGCATTCTAGCTCCGCCTGAGGTAGAAAATATAATAAGTGGTAATCTTTTTTCTATTGCTTGCTCGATAGCATATGTTATTTTTTCACCTACAACAATTCCCATACTTCCCATTAAAAAGCCACTATCCATAATACATATAACGACATCTTCGCCTTTAATTTTACCAATTCCGACATGAAACAGCTTCTGGTAAACCTGTTTTTTCTTTTAAAGCTTTTAATTTTTTAGGATAATCTTCTAGTTCCAAAGGATTTGTTGTTTCTATATTTAAATCAAACTTTTTGTATGTATTTTTGTCTAAAATTAATTCTAGCCTTCTATCTATATGCATTCTAAAATAGTGTCCACAATTTGGGCAAATGTTTAAATTATTTCTAACATTTTCTTTATATAGTATTTCTTTACACTCTTCACATTTTATCCATTTTCCTACAGGTATATCTATATTGGAAGTTTTATTATTTGTTGGCACTTGTCTTTTCTTTATTTTGTCTACGATCATTTACCATTCTCCTTTTTTAATATCTCTTTTTCTATAAATGAAGTATCAAAATTTCCTCTAATAAAATTAGGGTTTTTTATTATTTCAAATAAAAAATCTTGATTTGTTTGTATTCCTTCTATAACCAATTCTTCTAAAACTCTTTTCATTTTACTGATTGCTTCATTTCTATTTACTCCAAAAGTAATAAGCTTTGCAATCATCGAATCATAGTTTGCTGGAATTGTATATCCTTCATAAATTGCACTATCTATTCTTACTCCGTTTCCTCCTGGAAAATGCAGACCTTTTATTAGACCTGGACATGGCATAAACTTTTTACTTGGATTTTCAGCATTTAATCTACATTCTATAGAATGTCCTTTAAATTCTACATCTTTTTGTTTTATTTTCAACTCTTCGCCTGTTGCAATTTTTATTTGGGTCTTTACTAAATCTATTCCTGTTCTCATCTCAGTAATTGGATGTTCTACTTGAATTCTTGTATTCATTTCCATAAAATAAAAGTTGCTATCTTTATCTACTAAAAATTCTACTGTTCCAAGACTTGTATATCCAGCTGTTTTAGCTGCTTTTATGGCCGCATTTCCCATTTTGTTTCTTGTCTTTTCATCAATAGCAGTAGATGGCGTTTCTTCTATTACTTTTTGATGATTTCTTTGAATAGTACAATCTCTTTCTCCTAAATGAATTACATTTCCATGTTCATCTGCTACTATCTGAATTTCAACATGCCTTGGATTTGAAATAAACTTTTCTATATATATTTCATCATCATTAAAAGAGTTCTTTGCTTCTTGTTTTACTATTTCATACTCTTTTTCTAATTCTTCTGCAGTATTTGCAACTCTAATACCTTTGCCACCGCCACCTGCTGCGGCTTTTAACATAACAGGGTAACCTATTTTTTCTGCTATCTCTAATGCGTCTTTTAATCCTTTTACACTTCCATCTGAACCTGGTATAACAGGAACCCCAGCTTTTTTCATCATCTCTTTTGCATTAGATTTATTTCCTAATAATTCAATAATTTCTGACTTTGGTCCAATAAATTTTATGTTTGATTCTTCACATATTTGAGCAAATTTTGAATTTTCAGATAAAAATCCAAAACCAGGATGAATACTATCTGCTTTTGTTATATAAGCTGCCTGTATAATATTTTTTATGTTTAAATAACTTTTATTAGCTTGAGCTGGGCCAATGCAAATAGCCTCATCTGCTAAACGGGTATGCAAAGCATCTTTATCTATTTCTGAATAAACTGCAACAGTTTTTATATTCATTTCTTTGCATGCTCTTATAATACGAACTGCAATTTCGCCACGATTTGCAATTAATATTTTATTCATTTATTTCTACCTCTTTCAACTTTTTAATTCTTAATAACCTTAAACCAATGCAAATGTTAATTCACCTTTAGCTACAATGTTTTCATTAACTGTTGCTATTGCTTCTCCTACACCAATTGGTCCTTTTCTTTTTATAATTCTTACTTCTAGTTTTAATCTGTCTCCTGGTACAACCATTTTTTTGAATTTCATTTTATCAATTCCACCAAATAGAGCGTTTTTCCCTTTATTCTCATTCATTGAGAGAATTGCAACTGCTCCTGTTTGAGCTAAACTTTCTGCAATTAGCACTCCAGGCATAATTGGATTTCCTGGAAAATGACCTTTAAAATACCATTCTTGCGCATTTACATTTTTATATGCTATTGCTGATTCTCCTGGCACATACTCTTCTACTTCATCAATCATCAAAAATGGATCTCTTTGTGGAATAATGTTTTTAATTTCTTCTTTATTTAACATTAATTTTCACCTTCTATTCTAAATAATGGTGTTCCATATTCTACTGTTTCACCATCTTTTACTAAGATTTCTGTAACTTTTCCAGTATATTCTGACTCAATTTCGTTCATTAACTTCATAGCTTCAATAATACAAAGAACGTCACCTTTTTTTACTTCTTTTCCAATTTCAACATAAGGTTCTGCCGTAGGAGAAGATTTTAAATAAAAAGTTCCAACCATTGGTGACTTTACTATATTTCCTTTTTCTTCTTTTTTCGTTTCTTTAGTAATATTATCACTATTTTTTATTGCTGTTGTATCTTGAATTTCTTGAATTACTCTTTCCTTAACATTATCTTTTTTCATACTAATTTTAGTACCATCTGGAAATTCAATATCAACTTCTGTTAGTTTCGAATTTCCCATCTCCTCTATTAGTTGTTTTATTTTTTCATATTCCATTTATTCTTCCTCCCACTTTTTTAGGATAATACTAGAATTATGTCCTCCAAATCCAAGTGAGTTTGACATAACAATATTTAATTTAGCTTTTCTTGGCTCATTTGGAACAATGTCTAAATCACATTCTTCATCTTTTTCTTTATAATTTATTGTTGGAGGTACTAACTCATTTTCCATTGCTTTTACACTCAAAATTGCTTCTACTGCTCCTGCAGCCCCCAAAAGATGTCCTATATTTCCCTTTGTAGAACTTATCATTACTGTTTTACTTGCTGTTCCTAATGCTGTTTTTATAGCCATTGTTTCTGTCAAATCATTTAAATGTGTTGACGTTCCATGTGCATTTATATAATCTATATTTTCTGGTTTTATCTTTGCATCTTTCATTGCTCTTATCATTGCATTTGCGCCACCTTCTCCATCAGGACATGGAGATGTTATATGGTAAGCATCTGAAGTTGAACCAAATCCAATAACTTCTGCATATATTTTAGCATTTCTTTTTTTAGCATGTTCCAATTCTTCTAAAACTAGTATTCCACTTCCTTCTCCCATAACAAAGCCACTTCTTTCTTTATCAAATGGAATACTTGCTCTATTCTTATCTGTAGATGTACATAGTGCTTTCATGTTTTCAAAGCCTGCTATTCCAACAGGACATATAGAAGCCTCCGTGCCTCCTGCAACAACAACATCCTCATATCCATGTTTTATTGTTTTGTAGCCTTCTCCTATTGCATGTGTTGAAGAACTACAAGCTGTAACAATTGCCATAGATTCACCTTTAAATCCAAATTCTATTGAAATGTTTCCAGCTGGCATATTTGCTATTGCCATTGGTATAAACATCGGAGATACCCTATTATTTCCTTTTTCATAGTTTATTTCACATTGATTTTGAATTGTTATTAAACCTCCAATTCCTGTACTTACAAAAATACCAACTTTTTTAAAATCTGTATTTTCTGAAGTTATTCCACTATTTTTTACTGCTTCTCTTGCTGCTATTAGTGCAAATTGTGAAGATCTGTCTAATCTTTTTGCTTGTTTTGGTTCAAAATAATCTAAAGGATTATAATTTTTCACTTCCGCACATAAACTCGTTTTAAAATTACTACTATCAAATAGTGAAATTTTATCAATTCCACATTCTTTATTTTCTATTCCTCTCCATGTTTCATCTACATTATTTCCTATTGGAGTGATTGCTCCAAGTCCTGTTATAACTACTCTTTTTTCCATTTTTTATTCTCTCCTTACATTAACATTCCGCCATCAATATTAATTACTTGTCCTGTAATATATGAACTGTCATTAGATGCTAAAAACTTGACAACATTTGCAACATCTTGTGGAGTTCCCATTCTTTTTAGAGGAATTTTTTTTGCAATTTCTTCTTTAATATAATCTTTTAATACATCTGTCATTTGTGTTTCAATAAATCCTGGTGCTACTGCATTAACAGTAATATTTCTTGAAGCAACTTCTTTTGCTAAGCTTTTAGTAAAACCTATAATTCCTGCTTTTGATGCTGAATAATTTGTTTGACCTGCATTTCCTGATATTCCCACAACTGATGATATATTTATTATCCTTCCGCTTCTTGCTTTCATCATATAACTAATCACATTTTTAGTTACATTAAATGTACCTATTAGATTTGTATCTATAACTTGTTTAAAATCCTCTTCTTTCATTCTCATTAGCAATGTATCTCTTGTAATTCCTGCATTATTGACTAATACATCTATATTTCCAAATTCTTCAACAATTTGTTTTACAAATTGTTCACAGTCTTTAAAATTAGTTACATCTCCTTGAACTGTAAAACATTTTACATTATTTTCTTCTATCTCTTTTTTAGTATTTTTTAAGTCTTCATTTTCAGTTCTGTAATTTATTGCAATATTATATCCTTCTTTTGCAAATGTTAAAGCTATTTGTTTTCCAATTCCTCTTGTTCCGCCTGTAATTATCGCTAATTTATTCATGTTTTTATCCTCCATATTCTTTTAATACTGCTTGTAAACTACAAACATTATCAATATTTAATATTTTTATTTCTTTATTTGTTGGTGTCCTTTTTACAAATCCTGATAATGTTTTTCCGAGGGCCTATTTCTATAAATGTATCTATTCCATTATCTAGCATATTTTCAATTGTTTTTGAAAATTTAACTGGATTTATAATGTGACGGGATAAAATATCTTTTACATCGTCTGTCTCTTTGTAAATTTCGCCATCTATATTTTTTATCACTTTTGTTTCAAACTTATGAACAGTAATATTTTCAAGGTCTTTTCTAAAAGCATTTGAACTTTCTATCATTTTTTCAGTATGGAATGGTCCTGCTGTTTTTAAAACTCTTACCTTTTTTGCCCCCATTTCTTTTGCAATTTTTTCAGCTTCAGTAATTGCTTCTTTTTCTCCAGAAATTACAACTTGACCTATCGAATTATAATTTGCAGGAACTACAAATCCTGATTTTACTTTTTTGCAAACATCTTCTACTTGGCTATCCTTTAATCCTATAATTGCTGCCATTTGCCATTCTCCGCTAGGAAGAAATTTTTGCATATATTCTCCTCGCTTTTGGACAACTTTTATTCCTTCTTCAAACATAAGTGCTTTACTATTAATTATTGCTGTATATTCGCCTAAGCTTAATCCTGCTGACATATTAGCTGTTATATTGTTGTTTTTTAAAATTTCTAATATAGCCAAGCTCTCTGTAAGTATTGCAAGTTGTGTATATTTTGTTTCATTTAATATTTCTTCTGGTCCTTCAAATGATATTTTTGCAATATCTATTCCTGTTATATCTTTAACTTCTTCATATATTTTTCTTGCCTCTTCGTATTCATCATATATATCTCTTCCCATTCCTACGCTTTGAGATCCTTGACCAGGAAATAAAAATCCAATATTCATTTTTTAAATAACTCCTCTCTTTTCTATTTCTTTTTCAAATTGATTACAAAATTCTGCTATAAATCTTTTAGTATCTACATCTATTCCAAATTCTTTTTTTATAGATGTCGCTAAATACTTTATATCATCTGTAAATTTTTCCTTATTAGTATTAATTCCAATTCCAACTACTAAGTATTTGACTTTTTCATTAACAAGTTTAGTCTGAGTTAAAATTCCACCTATTTTTTTATTATTAAATGTAATATCATTTGGCTCTTTAATATTTAAGTTAATTTCATATTGCTTCTTAAAAATATCAACAATTATATTTGCAATTTTTATTGTAAGTCCATCTAATCTTTGAACATTACAATCTGTTCTTATAAAAAATGAAAATGCTATATTGTTTGCTTCATCTGTATGCCAGACTCTTCCATGAGTTCCTATTCCTTTATCTTGAATGTCTGCAAATACCAAGGTTCCATTTGGGGTGTTTTTACTTTCTATTAGTCTCCAAATTTCATTTTGCGTTGAATCTATATGATTATAAAAAATACTATTTTTCCCTAAAAATTTAGTTTTCACATTTTCTAATTGCATCTAAATTCTCCTGTCTTTTTATCTTGTTTGTTGTTGTTCTAATAAGTGGCTCTTCTGTTAGCATTATTCCCCTTATTGCTTTATAAGATGGCATTGTTTGATTAATTTCTTTAATTTTCTTTGCCAAAACTGTATATATATCTTCATTTTTTTCAACTTTATAAACATCTTTTATAACATCTCTATCAAATACTATCTTCACATTTATTTTTATATTATTTTTATCATCTGATTGTACTTTTCCAAAGATAAATGCTTCTTTTACGCCTTCTATTTTGTTTACCAAGTTTTCTAATTCCTCTGGGAATATGTTTTTACCATTTTTTAATACTATTACACTTTTCTTTCTTCCACATATAAATATATAGCCTTCTTCGTCAATTTTTGCTAAATCTCCTGTATAGAACCAACCTTCTTTTAATGATTCTTTATTTGCTTCTTCATTCTCATAATATCCTAGCATTATGCTTGGTCCTCTAACTACTAACTCTCCCATTCCTTCTTCATTTACATCTACAAGTTTTGCTTCTACACTTGGAACTGTTTTTCCAATTGAACCTAACTTATAATTTTTATTTGTCCCAACTGCCACAACAGGTGAAGTTTCAGTCAATCCATATCCTTGTACTAAGTTTAGTCCTAATAATCTATACCTTTCTTCTATTGTTTTATCTAAAGCTGCAGCTCCACTTATCAATAGTTTTATTTTTCCACCTAGCATATCATGTATTTCTTTAAATGCTTCTTTTCTTTCTTTCATAGAACAATTTTTATATTTCTCTTCATTTTTTAATATTTCCTCAAGTTTTCCTTGCTTTTCTAGTTTTTTCCTAATCATCATGAAAATTCGTTCATATATGCCTGGTACACACGCCATGACTGTTATATGATATTCATTTAGGTTTTCTACTATATGTCTTAGTCCATCACAAAATACTGTTTCTGCTCCTTTATATAGTGAAAATAGAAATCCTACTGTACATTCAAACACATGGTGTATTGGTAAAATAGAAAGAAAGACATCGTCTTGCGTTACATCTAACACACTTCCAATATCCATTAAATTTGTGCAAATATTTTCATGTGAAAGCGCTACTACTTTAGACTTAGATGTAGTTCCTGATGTAAATAGCATAATTTCCATTTCTTTCGGGTTAATTTTTGCATTTAAAAACTCGTTATTTCCTTCTTCTATTAATTTCTTACCTTCTCGTATTAGTTCTTTTTGTGAATATATTCCTTCTCCATTTTCATCATTATCCATCGAAATCAAATGTTTTAACTTATTTTTCTCACTAAGCCTAATATTTTGAATTATATCTGAATATTTTTTTGTATAAAATATCGCTTCTATATCAGACCTTTCTATCAATAGTTCTAGCTCATTTGCAGGTAGTGATTTATCTAATGGAACAACAATTCCTGTTCCACATACAATTGATAAATATGCTATTTCCCATTCATATCTATTTTCTCCAATAACTGCAATTCGTTTTCCCTTTAGTCCTAAATTTATTAATGCTGTTCCTAAAGCATTTATCATATCTCTAACTTCTTTATGAGTATAAACTTGATATTTTCCTTCTTCTACTTTAATCTTATATGCCGGTTTTTCTGCATATAATTTTCCTGTTTGATTTAACATATCTTTTAAATCATTAATTTTTAAATAATCATATATTCTCTTATTCATTTTTTCATATAATCAATCATTCATAAATATTAATTTATATATGCTTGATCCCTTTCTACTATTTTTTGATTTGCATATTTTTTATATCACAATATTAAATTAATGTCTTTATACTGGTAGGTCAGTATAATCTATTTTCAATGCTTTTTTTAATTATATATTTTTTGATTTCTTATTAATGCAATACTTAGCCTAAATAAAAAAATAGTTAACTACTTATTAGTAATTAACTATTATACTTTTTATATCATTAAAATAATATCTTTCATTTCTTATTTAATGTATTTCTATAAATCTTAAATTTCTTATCTTTGCATACCCATTCCATTATTTCTAACTTGTCTTATCAATGATTCTTGTTTCACTTTATATTCTGCTTGTGCTTTATTTACTCTCCTAGTATGTTCATTTACAAGATTTTGTTGTTCATTTGTAAGTTTCTTTCCTCTTTCTTGTAGTCTACTAAAAGCATTTACTCTATTTATTTCAACCATACTTTGAGTTTGTTCTTCTGTTTCAGAACGAGTTATTTTACTTTTTTTTATAACGTCTCTAAAACTATTTACATTTAATTTTCCTTCTTTTGGTTGTACAGCTCTGTTTGCAATTTCTCCGAAAGCATTTCTTTTTTTCTCATAATTTTGTTTTTGTTCAAGTTTTTGATTTTTCTGTTCTTGAAAATCTTTTTCTTGTTGTTTTCTGTCTTCCTATCTTTGTCTTGCTTCTTTATCTCTCTGTATTTTTTCTTGCTCTGCTTGTGATAATCCAATTTCCTGCCTAATTCCTTGTTTTCTTGACGATTTACTGTTTCTTGCATCTTTTTCTGCATCTGTTTCTGGATATTGAGGTATATTTCCATTAGCTCTATTTTCTTTAGCTTTTTCTTTTAATTCATACATATATGTATTTTCATCTTTTAAATCAGCTCTCATTTGCTGTAATTTATATTCAATATCAGGGATTTTAGAAAATTCCTCTAAATAATTTCTTCCTTCAGGATTTAGTTTTTTATTATTAGTCAATAATTCAGCTGATTTTAATAATCTTGCCATAGCTGATACTTGTTTTTGTGAATACTGTACTTTAAAATTAGGCTCACTTGGAGTTTCCATCCATTTTCCATCTAAATCAGAAGTTATCATTTTATCCATTCCATTTGTTTCTATTATCCTTTGTACTCTATCAATATTAAATTGTTCGTCTTGCACTCTAGTATCATATTGATATTGTTCTTCTGTTGTATCATAGGCTCTTATAAATCCTTTAAGAAATTTCATATTGGAATTTGGATTAGCTTTTGTTGTTCTCTGATTTACTTGTTTTATTGTTTGTTTTATTTCTGCTTCATTTTGGATTGATTGTTTTTCATCTATTCCTATTTGTTGAAATTTTTGTTTTGTTTGCTCACTAAAACAGAATGTTTGCGGATCTAATCCTGCTCTTTGTGCATATTCTCCAATTGTATTACTAACTTTTTCTACAAATTGTAGGTCTATTTGTTCCATAACAGGAATCATCTGTTTAATAATTCCATCCATATCTGTTGTATTTACTTCAATGCCTTTTCCATTTCTCGTTGGAATAGCAAAAATTGCATCACTATTTGCTTTCATCAATGTATCTTTTTTATCTTTAACCTCATCAAGTTTTTTTAGCCCTTGATTTATTGATTTTCTTAAATTTTGTTTAATGTGTTGTCTTAATATATCACTTCCAACTTCCTTATCTGTTATTCCATATGAATTAAATTTACTTGTAATTCTACTTCTTTGACTTTCTTTTTCAATATTAGACATTAAATAATCTGTTGCTTTATCAATAAAAATATCATTAAATTTTGTTTGCTTTCCATTATATTCTACAGTTTGTCCTTTATGGTCTTTTATATCTTTCAGCAATGTTTCTTCTACAGAATCCTCAATTAAGTGTGCCCTTAATTCATTATAAGATTGATTCTTTCCATTTGCTTTTTTAGGTGGTTCATCTCCTATACCTATCCAATTATCTATTTTTCCAGTTAGAGCAGGCGGTTGTCCCATTCTTTCCATAATTTTCGGATTTTCTTTTGCTATTTCTTGTAATATATCTACATAATTTGATAAATTTTGAGTGTCTGAATAAATTACTATTTTATCATCTCTTGTGCTTGATTGCCCGGATTTAAAATAATATGGAATACCTTTTTCTTGGCATTTTTTCTTAAATTCATTTGATATTTTCCATATATCTTGATTTTCACAGCCTACATAAAGCCTATGCTTAACATCTATCTTAGTTTCTTGTCTTCCACTTAAATATTGAGATTTTATATGTGTCCAACCATCTTCTAGTTCCCAACCATTTATTTCTTTGTCAAACAATTCATTATCTTTTAATTTTTCTATATCTTGCATAGAATTAACTTTTCCAACAGATTTTAAATAATCTTGTACTTTTCTTATATCAGGGATGCTTCCTTGTTCTAATTTTTTTAGCTGTTCCTCACTCAAATTAGATATATTTTTAATCCATTCATTATATGCATCAACATAAAATCTTTCTCTATCTTCTAAATTTATACTACTTCTATCTTGTCTTTCATTAAGTTTTACAATTGAATTATATATACCCCCACCAATTAAATCAGTTCTTTGGCTTTTTTGGTAAGCATCAATAAGTTGTTTAACAATTTTAGGATTTTTCATTGGATTTTGCATGCTATCATAAATTTCATTTAGACCGCTCATTAGTTATTACCTCCCTTTTCTCTTAAAGATTTTAAATATTTTATCTACTATTTTCTGAATTATATTTTTTTCTTTATATTCTACAAGTTGCATATTTTCACTTTCATCTTTTTCATCGTTTATAATAGGTTCATTTACCACTCTTGTTCTATTTTCAAATAAATTGGCAGAATTATATTTTCCCATTAATTCTTCAATTTCTTTCTCATTTTTATCTAACTCATTTATCCATTGTATTCTTTCTTCTTCGGAATCACACCAATAATTTATATTTAAAATCGCCAATAAAGCCATTGTTTCCCTTCGTACTCTTTGCTCTGTCAATGGCTTATTGATATCTATATTAAATTCATAATCTTTCATTTTTTCTTCTTTAAAAAAGTTTCTGACCTTTTCTGGTATTCTTTCTTTATATTCATCTTCTAATAAATCTAAAAGTGCATCTACTTCTGCGTATGCCATCATGTTATTCATTAGCATCTATATTCCTCCAAATCATTTGTACATTTCTTTGTCATACATTTTTTATTTATATTCAGTAATTTCTTGTTACTTTTGCTCATCTGTTATTCCATTTTTTAATATATTCCTAATTGCATTTTACATCTTTCCACTTTATTTTGCAATATTTTATAGTATAATTTCTTTAATATGTATTCTTTATTTCTATTGCATTTTATCCATAAACCATGTAATGCCATTATCTTTTGAAACAAATTCATAATACGTTCTTTCAGGGCTTTTGCTATGATTTAAAGTATATATTACTACTTTTAACTTTCCATCCTCAATATATGGAACGCCTTTTACAAGTAAATTTATTTCTTCTATACTATATGGATGTACAATATTAGTATCTTTAAATGTTTTACCTCCGTCAGTAGTAACTAAAAATCCTTTATTTTCTCCATCTGTTCCTGCAAGCCCTGGGTCATTAATAAAACCAACATTTTCATCTATAAACGTAAATTTCGCTCCATTATGTATTGTAATACCTTCTTTAGTTTGTCCTATATATGTTTTCCCTCCATCTGTTGATTTTTCTATATTTATTACTGACCTTTGTGCTAGTATTGCACCTAAATTTCTAACCCTAATAATAGTATTTTCATTTATTTCTTTTTTATATAATATATCATCACTACTATTAGGTATTATAATTTTATCTTGCTCTTCCATATATTCTTGATAGTTATTATTAGCTTCATTGTCAATAGATTTTATGCTATTATTTGAAACAATATAATGTGTTCCTTTATCATAATCTATCTTTACTGAAATTGTTCTATCATTACTTAATTGTATTTTCATTATCTTATTTTGTTCATCCATTATACCTTTTATGCAGTTTACCTTTTCAAAATTTGTATCCGAAACCTCATTATAATATGCATCATATTTTTCTATATATATCCAATTTTTTAATCTTCCTTTTAAATCTTCTAATTTTTCTCCTGTATTATCATAATATAATTTTTCTGCCTGCTTTGTTGTAATTTTAACTATATCTGTTTCGTGATATTTTCTTAATTTTTTATATTCTTCTACTTCTTCTTTTGATATTTCATTATTAAAGCCTGCACCATTGTAAAATACTTGTCCTAAGTCAATTTCGCTTGGTTTTGTATATGCATTAGTTGATATTATAAAACCATTTATTGCAAGTGTATTAAAATCTTTTTCATATTTTTTTAATTGTTCAGAAGAATATATTGTTTCGTTACTATTTTTTATCTCTTTTATATTATTTTCTTTATTACTTATATTATATTGATATTTACCATATTTATCATAGTAAGTTGTATAACTAGGTGTAAATAATCCTTCAGCATCTTTTGCTAATACATCTCTGCCAACATTATTATAAAAATCTTCCATTCTTTTTGTATTTCCCATCAAGAAAAAATTAACATAGTCATAGTATTCTACTCTTGTATCAAGCCATGAATAGACATATGCTACGTACGTTTTATTATTTTTTATTACTACATGTTCTGGTGGAAGAAATGCAACAAATAATAGTATTATAGGAGAGCATATAATTACGAATCCCATTATAGATATATTACAAATAATAAGACATATTTTTATTACTCCCATCTTAATATTGTTAAGAATTTGAGTTACACCTGTTATAACTCCTATAAGTATCAAAATTATTGAAGAATAATTAACATAACTTCTATATTCCATCCCTATTGCATTTAATATAAGTTTTGATACTATAAATAGTATTGCGTAAGCAAATGTATAAAATAATATGCTATTTTTACAACCTTTTACAAACTTTTTTAATACTTCTTTCATTTTTACCTCTTTTTATTTTTCATAATCTAATATATCTCCCGGCTTACAATCTAATACTTCACATATCTTCTCTAAGGTTGAAAACCTTATTGCTTTTGCCTTATTAGTTTTTAATATTGAAAGATTTGCAGGAGTTATTCCAACTTTTTCAGCAAGCTCACCAGATGTCATTTTTCTTTTGGCTAACATTACATCTACATTGACAACAATTGGCATTTTTCTTCCTCCCATCTATATTGTAAAATCATTTTCTTCTTTATATTCAATAGCTTTTTTATATATTTCATTAAGTATTTTTATGCCTACACCAGAAACTGCAAATATAATTGCTAACATTATTGAAAAGGCAAATATATAGTTTTTAATTATTGAAAAAGTATATATTGACATGCCTAAGTATAAAGCGCTTATGATAAAACAGCTATAACTAACTATATTCAAGCTTTTCGCATTGTTTTTGCTAAATAAAACCTCTTTTTTTAAGTTTTTAAAGATTTTTATAAATTGATAGATAATAAATAAGGCTATTATTCCTGTACTTATAAGCATAATAAAGAACACTAAATCAGATATATTGTTTTGTATCTCTTCTCCCATAACAATATGAGTTACTATTTTTGCTATTATACTTAATACTACCGCATCAATTATGCTAATGGCGGTAAAAAGTATGTTAAGGCCTATTATAACTTTTGATGCCAAACTTTTTTCTCCTAAAATTTTCATTATTAAATTCCTCCTTTATTTTGCATAAGTATATATCATATATTTTTGTTTGTCAATATTTTTTTATTGTTTTTCGATAATTTGTGATAAAAACAAAAGAAGCATGATTAATATTATTAAAAATTTTCATACCTCTTTTTGGTTTATTTATATATCATAATTTTTCTTTTGGCTTTATGACTTCATTTACTATAGTAGTGTTTGTACTTGTATTTGTAGTATTAGAAACTGTATTTGTTGTAGTTGTGTTGGTAGTGGTGTTAGTAACCGTATTTTCTACAATTGCATTTGTATAAACTTCATTTGCTACTACATTAGTATCTTTTCCAGCTACTGTATTGTTTATGACTTCTGTATTTGTATTTACTACATTATTTACAACCTCAGTATTTGTTATTTCATTCTTCTTATTCTCGCTTTTATAGCTATGCCATGGATTTGAAGCATCTGGGTCAGTAGGATCCCAATTTCTTAGGTACTCTGGATATGAAGATATCTTTTTAGCTGTTGGCTTTCCTAATGGGCCGGGATTTGAACTACTATAAAATTCTACCTTTGTTCCTCTTCCACAATTATAAAAAATCCATTTTGCATCACTTACTGTTAAACGTATACAACCTGCTGAAGCATATGTTCCTAATTTATCATACTCCCAATATTCTAAGCTAGATTTATCACCTCTTCTAAGATATGGAACTGAATGGAATAATATGTTTCCTTTTATTTGTGTACTGTAATGTCCATATACATCACCTTGAAGTCCAAGCCATTCCCATCTTGCTGGTATTGAATATACTCCTGAAGTTGGTGTAGCTACTCCAGTAGAACATACCATTGCTTTATATGGAATTGTATATTCTCCGTTTTCGTCTTGCTTATATATTGTTACAACCTGTGCTCCATAATTTACCTTTATATAATAAGGATTTGAGCTTTTGGCATTGCTTTTTGTATTTGTATTCTTCTCATTTCCTACAGTATCTTTGGTATTCTCTTCTACAATTTCTTCTTGCTCTAGCTCATTTATATTTGTATATTCTTCTACTTCTTCATTTGCATTAATTTCCGCTTCTACCGCTTCTTCTATTTTTGAATTTTCTTATTTTTCATTTTTAATTTCCTACCCCTCCTAAAATTTGACTTACATAATTATTATAATATAGATTTTTGTTAGTTACAATAGTAGAAATTCAAAAAAATTTGTGTTAAAATGTGGTAGGTATGTGCCTTAGTGTATTATAGGCACGGATAATTTTATTTAGAAAGGATGTTTTATTATGAATACATATATGGAAATTGCTAAAAATGAAGCCGAAAATGGAAGTTTGCAAAACGACGGCGGTCCATTTGGCGCTGTAATTACAGATATAGCAGGAAATATTATTGCAACAGGTCATAACCAAGTTTTAAAAAATAATGACCCAACTGCTCACGCAGAGGTAATGGCTATTCGTAATGCTTGTAGTAAGTTAAACACTTACGATTTATCAGGATATATATTATATACTTCTTGTGAACCATGCCCTATGTGTTTGTCTGCTATAATATGGTCAAATATTAAAGAAATATATTATGCATGTACACGCGAGGATGCTGCTAAAATTGGTTTTCGTGATGATTTAATATACGAATACCTTAAAGGAAACAAAAAGGATTTAATAGCTTTAAAACAAATTGATAGAGATGAATGCATATCTACTTTTGAAAAATACGAAAAAGACGGAAAAGTAATTTACTAAATTTTATCTCCAAAGTTCCCAAAAGGCGCAGGTACTTTGGGGGTAATTGGGGTAATTTTGTGGATATAATAGATTAGTTGAGGTAAAAACATGAATTTAGAATATACAGTAACTTTAAATGATATAGATAAAGATGTAAAAGATATTTTACTTAATAAATTTAACATTTCTCATAGACTTCTTATAACCTTAAAAAGAGAAAATACTATATTTTTAAATAGTGCCCCTGTAAGTGTATCTCATAAATTAGCTGAAAATAATAAAGTTTCAGTTTCTTTTTCGTATTCAGAAGATAATTCTAATATTGTGCCTACAAAGATGTCCTTAGATATTGTATATGAAGATGATTCTTATATAATTGTAAATAAACCTTCTGGTATTCCTGTTCACCCTTCTATTCTTCATTATAAAGATAGTCTTTCTAATGGTATTCGTTTTTATTATGATGAAATTGGTTTGAAAAAGAAAATTAGGCCTGTTAATAGGATTGATAAAGATACGTCTGGTTTAGTTATTTTTGCTAAAAATGAATATGTGCAAGAATGTTTAGTTAAACAAATGAAAGATGGCAACTTTAAAAAAGAATATATTGCAATTGTAGAAGGTCATTTTTCTTGCAAGAAGCGGAACTATAAATGCTCCAATTGCTAGAAAAGAAGGAAGCATTATTGAAAGGTGCGTTTTGAAAGGTGGCCAAATAGCTATTACTCACTATGAAGTATTAAAAGAAATTTTGTTTGGTGGTACTACAATTTCAGTGGTTAAATGCTTTTTGGAAACTGGTAGAACTCATCAAATAAGAGTTCATATGGCTCATATTGGTCATCCTCTTTTAGGTGATGATTTATATGGTGGAAATACTAGCTTTATACAAAGGCAAGCTTTACATAGTTATAAGGTTTCTTTTATTCACCCTATTACAAAGGAAAAAGTAAATTATAGTGCTAAAATTCCACAAGATTTACAAATTTTTATTGAATAAGTATGGAACGTTTAGTTCAAATGCTCTCATATGGAACATATCTGACATAGTATTATGTGTAGCTGTAATATATCCTTCAACGAAGTAAAAGATACATTATTAACTTTTTACCAAAATAAAAAACACTTGCTTTTATAGTTCAAGTGTCTTTTTTATTATTATAAGTAAATCTGTAAGCCGGGTTCTGTCGTGAATAGTCATTTATCTATTCTACATATCGCTATGTAGCTTAAGCCACCAGATTAAGAAGATGACGAGCAGCCTTAGCCTTCTTGTCCCGGTGTTGCTCCAGATGGGGTTTACACTGACCTTCTATGTCACCATAGAAGCGGTGAGCTCTTACCTCGCCTTTTCACCCTTACTACTATTTTTAAAATAAAGCATAGCTTCACTTTAAAAGTAGTAGCGGTTATTTTCTGTTGCACTTTCCTTAAGGTCACCCTCACAAGACGTTATCTTGCATCTTTGCTCTATGGAGCCCGGACTTTCCTCGTACGCTGTCTTTCGACCTTGCTATACGCGACTATTTAACTTACTTACTTTTTATATTCTAGTACATTTTTTTACAAATGTCAAATAATTTATTTTTTACTTTTTGCCTTACTTTTCAATTGACATTATTCTTATTACCATTAAAAATTTATTAATTCTTCCATTGTATTTCTATATTTTATATAATAAAGTTCCTTATCTTTTAAATCCATACTTGAATATAATTCATTTAACAATACATATATTTTCATCATTTTGCTATTTTGCTTTTCTCCATTTCCTATATCATTCATAATTTTTGAAAAAAATTCTATAGCTGTTGCAGTTTGATTTTTCATTTCAGTCCAATTATCCTGCTCTATTAATGCATATGTGTTTATTATGCAATTTTTAGTGTAATATATATTTTTTTCATTTTCATCCTTTGAAATTTGCTCCACGTAAGCTGGAATATACGAATATAAATTTGCCAAATTATTAGTAGAAGACAATTTATTTTCCTGTTTTATACTTATAGTAACTTGGTCCAAAGAATTACTAAAATTTAATATATCATCATTGTTTACATTTAATTCATGTAAGTCAATTATTAAAGTAGACCACAAAACATATATGCTCTCTACTTCTCCTTTTATATATTTCCAATCTACATTAGAAAAATCAGTCAACAATATATTACTTTTTTCTATTTCATATTTAATTTGCTCTTGGGTACTTGTTTTGGAATTACTACTTGAAGAATCATTGGAAGTTTTTTCGCTTTCATTTGAAGAAGAACCACCAGAAGTATTTTCTGAAGTTTCATTATTTTTATCTTCATCATTATTTTTCTTATCTTCTTCAATAGACTGCTTTAAAACGGCATTTGTAAAAGATATATTATTTAAACTATTCATCATACTAATTATTTTATTTTCAAGCTCTCTTATTTCGTCTTGCGTCTTTTCTGCTAAATCCTTATTTCCTGTTTTACTATATGAATTTAGTGAAAAAAATATATATCCTATAAAAACCATAACTACTATTGCCACTAAAACTATTAAAAAAATTTTTTTATTCAT
>USFC01000011.1 GCA_900553865.1 uncultured Clostridium sp. | reverse complement strand
TGGAAAAGATATACCTCGAAAAAAGTATAAATGGAATAAAAAGAAATAAAAAAATTAGCAATAAATATTAAGAAAAAAGTAAATGTTAAGTTTTGAATATGTACCACTCTCCTTTACAGTGAACATAATACAATATTTTTTTTTAAATGTCTATACTTTTTTTGAAAAATGTGTTAAAATGACAAAGGTTCTTATATTTTGACAAAAAACGATATAGAAAAATAAATAATATTTAGGAGGATAATTATGAAATTTAGTAAAGAAACAAAAATAGGAGAAATTTTAGAACAAGCTCCAGAAAAGGCAGAAATTTTATTATCAGCAGGAATGCATTGTTTAGGATGCCCAGCATCACAAGCAGAAACGCTAGAAGAGGCTTGTATGGTGCATGGAATAGATGTTGAAGAGATAGTAAAAGAGTTAAATAAATAGTATAAATTTACTAAAATACAAAAAATTACAAAAAAATAACAAAATTTTCAAAAAATAGATTGACAAATAGAAAAATATATAGTAATATATATGAGCAGTCGCTAATAGATGCGACTCACTTGGGTCATTAGCTCAGGTGGTAGAGCACTTGACTTTTAATCAAGTTGTCCGCGGTTCGAATCCGCGATGGCTCACCAATACCAAGGATTTAAAATTACTTAAATCCTTGGCAAAATTTATATAAGGCCCCTTGGTCAAGCGGTTAAGACATCGCCCTTTCACGGCGGAGACATGGGTTCGATTCCCGTAGGGGTCACCAATACCTTATATGCCACTTTAGCTCAGATGGTAGAGCAACTGACTTGTGGGATAGGTAGAAAGTAATTTCTATTTTGAACTATCTTGCACCTTTATTTGGAAACGAATAAAGTGGACGCCGCTAATTCGGGGAAGACTAAGTATTTTCAAAATATATGTTAATCCCGAGCTAGGGAAGAAATTCCTAAGTGTAGAGACTTTATACGGTGTACCTAAGGCAGAAGAGCTATGGTAAAGAGAAAGTCCAGACTACAAACACATTTGTGGTAATGAAAATTATGGTAGTATGAATCAGTAGGTCGCCCGTTCGATTCGGGCAAGTGGCTCCAATACTTAAAATCAAGCTTGTATCATTACTTGCTTGATTTTTTGCATTTAATACCATTATTTTAGAAGGTGATTTTATGAAATGTAGTAATTGTGGAAAAGAAATCAACAAAAGAAATAAGTATTGCTCTTTAAAATGTCAAAAAGAAAACCAATATAAGGAATATATAAATAGATGGAAGAATAAAGAAGTAGATGGAATGAGAGGAGAATATCAAATTTCTTCTTATATAAAAACATATATTTTTAATAAATATAACAATAAATGTGATATATGTGGCTGGAATAAAATTAATCCATATACAAAGCATAGTCCATTAGAAATAGAGCATAAGGATGGAAATTATAAAAATAATGATGAAGAGAATTTAATTTTATTATGTCCAAATTGTCATTCATTAACTAGTACATATAAAGGAGCAAATTTAAATAGGGGAAGAAAATCAAGAAAAAAATATAATGTGTAGGTGGTAAAAATGAAAAAAACAATCATAGTTACAGGGGCATCAAGAGGAATAGGGGCAGCAATAGTAAAAATGCTAGCAAAAGAAGATAATAATATAGTATTAAACTACAATAAATCAGAAGAAATTGCAAAAAAAATGCAAGAAGAATTCACAAAACAAGGAAAAAATGTGGAAATCTTTAAAGCAGATGTGTCAAAAAGAGAAGAAGTAAAAAAATTAATAGAATATACAATAAATAAATTTAAAAAAATAGATGTATTAATAAATAATGCAGGAATATCACAAACAAGGTTATTCACAGACATTACAGACGAAGATTGGAACAACATGCTAAGAGTAAACTTAAATTCAGTATTCTATATGACACAAGAAGCACTATCATATATGATACACGAAAAAGAAGGCTGTATAATAAATATATCATCAATATGGGGAAAAACAGGAGCAGCCTGTGAAACACACTATAGTGTAGCAAAAGCAGGAGTAGATGCAATGACAAAATCTCTAGCAAAAGAACTAGGACCTTCAAACATAAGAGTAAATAGCATAGCTCCAGGAATTATAGATACAGACATGAACAAATATTTATCAGATGAAGAATTAGCAAACATAGAAGAAGAAATACCACTTGGAAAAATTGGAAGCCCAGAAACAATAACAAAATGTGTAAAATGGCTTATAGAAGATGAGTATACAACAGGGCAAATAATAGGAATTAATGGCGGATGGAATATATAAATAAAAAATAGAATTACGTTTTTTTCGTAATTCTATTTTTTAGGAGTATCATATGAAAAGACACTTCAAAAATAACCTAATTAATCATTTACTTTTCTTTTATAATTTCCAGAAATAATTTTAGGAATATATTTAATAATTTTGTAAACAGCTAACTTAATTTTTTTGCTCCAAATATAAGATTTTCTTAAACCTTTATGAACTTGCATTTCGTTATCATCTACTAAAATTAAAGAATTTTCAGCATCAACATATTCGTGAACCTCTTCAATAGGAAATACAAAATTTTGTCCGAAATTATTATCCCAAACATTAGCACTATTTCTAAAACATAAATTTAAAGATTCACCATCTAAAATATCTATTTCGCATTGGAAACCAAGCTCAGTTTTTTCCATTTTAACTTCAGTTACATTATCCCAATTAGAGCCAAAACCATAATGTAAATAAACCTCGTCAGAGCCATTTTGGAATAAATAACCAACATAAGAAATTTTTAATTTGCTACCCTCTATAATTTTATCTGTATTAAAAAATATATTTTTAACTAACTCCATTAGTATATCTCTCCTTAAATTTTATCTTTTGCACAAACATTATATTATTAAAAAATACAATATTCAAGTATTTTTTACAAAAAAATGTAATATTTTTAAAAATATTCTATTTAGAAACCCTTCCAATAATTGTAAAGTCGTCATCTTCAGTCAAATCAATGTCTTCAAAGCTTTTATTTTCAGCCCTTAAAACTAATTTATCTTTTCTAACAATAAATTTTCTAATAAAAATAGAGCCATTATATTTAAACAATCCAAGTTCTTTATTAGCAAGAGGAACATTAAGCTCCAAAAAAGCATAAGAATCCTTTTTCAAAAAAGGCTCCATAGAATCATCTTGAACTTTAATAGCAACAGAAGCATTAGAAGAAGCAGGACATTCTATAAAAGAAGAAAAACTATCAATAGCAAGAACGTGATTATAAGAAAGATGGTTAATCATCTTACACCTTTTACACTCATCATCATTTTTTCTTTCATACAAATTAGCAAGCAATTGATAAGGAACATCAAGAGCAGAAGCAATAGCCTTTAAAGTCTTGTGACTAGGGCTCCTTTCGTCTTTTTCAATGTGAGTAATATGCCCTAAATTTAAGCCAGTTTTTTTAGCCACAGCTACCTTAGTAATATGCTTGTCCTTTCTAATTTTAGTAATCATACTGCCTAACATAAAAATCTACCTCTTTCAATAATATTTGACAACATTATATAAAATAAAACAAAAAAAGTCCACAAAGAAAGAAAAATTTAACAAAAAAGTAATATTAGTAATATTGTAAAAACAAAACCAATATGATAATATAAAAAAAAGAAAGAGAGGAAAAAATGTCTAGGAGAAATAGAGGTAGAATAAAAGTAAAAAAAATTAGAAACCACCAAAAAATAATAATAATTTCAACAATAATAATAACATTTTTAATTTTCATTTCTGTAATATTTTCATTAATAAATATAGGAAATAGCAAAATAATAAAAAATGTATATATTGGAAATATAGAAGTTTCAGGCCTATCTCAAGAAGAGGCAAAAGAAAAAATAGAAAATATATTATCAAACAATATAGAAATAAAATACAATGAAATAGAAGAAAAAATAAATATAAAAGATTTAGAAGCAACAACAAATGTAGAAGAGCTAACCAAAAAAGCATACAAAATAGGAAAAACAGGTAACATAGTAAAAGACAATTATAATATATTATTTACAATGCTATTTAAAAATAAAACAGGCATAAATATAGAATTCAACAATGAAAAAGTAGAAAATGAAATAGAAGAAATAAATAAAAAATTGGCAAATGCTTTTGAAGAAAGCAATTATTACATAGAAGATGAAAATTTAATAATAAAAAAAGGAAAAGCAGGAATAGAAGTAGATAAAGAAAAATTCATAGAAAATATAAAACAAATAGCAAAAAAAGAAGAAAATAGAGAAATAATAATCCCTGTAAAACAAACAAATCCAAAAGAAATAAATATAGAAGACATATGTAACGAAATAAAAAAAGAGCCTAAAAATGCATCTATAGAGCAAAATCCATTAAAAATATATCCACATATAAATGGAGTAGACCTAGGAGTAACAATAGAAGAAGCACAAAAAATACTAGAAGAAGAAAAAGAAGAATATATCATACCATTAAAAATAACAAAGCCAGAAATAACCTTAGATGACTTAGGAAAAGAAGTATTTCCACAAATATTAGGCACCTTTTCTACAACATATAACACCAGCAATCAAAATAGAATAAATAACCTAGAATTAGCTTCACAAAAAATAAATGGAGTAATAATATTGCCAGGAGAAACATTTTCATACAATAAAATAGTTGGGAAAAGAACAATAGCAAAAGGCTATAAAGAAGCAGCAGTATATGCAGGAGGAAAAGTAGTAAACGGAATAGGTGGCGGAATTTGTCAACTATCATCAACGCTATACAATGCAGTATTATACGCAAACTTAGAAATTACCTCAAGGAGCAACCATAGATTTTTAACCTCATATGTAACAGCAGGAAGAGATGCAACCGTATCATGGGGAACAATAGACTTTTGCTTTAAAAATACAAGAAGCTATCCAATAAAAATAATGTCAGAAGTAAAAAATGGTGTGGTAACAACAAGTATATACGGAATAAAAGAAGAAAAAGAATACGAAATAGAAATAGAAAGCGTAGTAAAAGAAGTACTACAATACACAACAAAATATGTAGAAGACCTAAGCTTAGCAGAAGGAGAAGAGCAAATAGTACAGTATGGAGCAAATGGGGCAAAATCTGAAACATATAAAATAGTAAAATATAATGGAGCAATTATTTCAAGAACACAAATTTCTAGCGACACATATAGTCCACTAGAAAAAATAATAAAAAGAGGAAGCAAAAAAGAAGAAGAAGTAATTATTATGGACGGCGAAAGCCAAGAAAAAATAAATCCAGAAATATTAAATCAAATAAAAGAATTAAATTAAAAAGGTAAAATTTGGATATTAGATTTGAAAAATTTGGGAAAAGTAGGTATAATAAATATAAGTTTTGCAAAATAAGCAAAAAATTAAAAATTTAAAGGACATTTATAAAAAAGCCGTACTAAAGAAGGGGAAATATTTATGAAAGAAAAGAAAATTTTAAAAATCATTTTGGCAGTAATAATGGTAGTGATAGTGCTATTCTTATTAAATACTCTAAGAAAATTTGTAATAATTAAAAACTTACAAGGAGCAGCCGAAAAATATGCTTCAAGCAATAACGTTCATGTAAAATCAGTAGAGGAAGAAAACTCAAACACGATAGTCACTATAAATTACTATAAAAAAGCTGAAAAAAATCTTTTAACAATCGAAAGAAAAAACAATGATGCAGTATCCAAAATATCAAAATATAGTGATGGAAATAAAACAGACATATACTATGATAGCGCAGACAATAAGATAGCTGAATTAAATGCTTCAGAATCAGCAGTAGAATTTAATATAGACAGTTATGTAAAAACAAACAATAATTGGGAAACATTTTTAGCAAGTATGAGTGCTAAAATAAAAGCAACACAATATAATGGAAAGAAATGTTATGTTATTAAAAACTTTGCTTCATCAACATTTTTAACATCTAAAGATGCAGAAGCATACATAGAAAAAGACACAGGTTTATTAGTAAAATATAGCATGAACTCAAATACAACAGGAAGAAAATATGAATTCGATAATGTAAACGAATCCATTTTTATAGAGCCAGATATTTCAGAATACAAAGTTAAATAAAAATTAAATTATAAAACTCAACTATTAGGGACAGTCTTTAATAGTTGAGCTTTATATTTTTTACTTGAAATAGCCCGGTAAAGCAAAAAATAGGGAAAAATTCTATTGACAAAGAAAAAAAATAGTCGTATAATAAGCATTGTTAAGCGCTATTAGCTCAGTTGGTAGAGCAGCTGACTCTTAATCAGAAGGTCCGGGGTTCGACCCCCCGATGGCGCACCATAAAATTAAATAGTCGTACTAGACGAAGAAAAAAGAAATCAACTGTAAAAGGTTGATTTTTTTTAATTTGTATACATTATTATGAAAAACTATTATTTTTTTTATATTTATTATAAAATTATAAAAAAATTGAAACTTTTTTAATAAATTTTCACTCTACAAAGTGAAAGGGGAAATAAAAAAATGGGTACTCATATTACAAAAGAAACATTTGAATTTCTTTATAATAGTACATATAAAAGTGTATTAAAGTACACAATATGTCATTGTAAAAATTTAGATGATGTAAACGATATAATTCAAGATATATATACAGAATTATATGAAACAATAGTAAATAAAAAATATATTAATTTAGAAAATATCGAAAGCTATATAATAGGAATTGCTAAAAATAAAATAAAAAGTCATTATAATTTATTAAAAGTAGATGTAACAATACAAGTAGATAATGATATAGAAATGATTAATGATAATGATATTGACATAGAAAATGATTTAATTACAAAAGATAACGTTTTGCAAATATGGAAGTACTTGAAAAACAAAAGTGAACTAACAGCTAGAATATTTTACTTATATTATGTTATGGAAATTCCTATTAAAACAATAGCAGAAGATATGCAAATTACAGAATCAAATGTAAAAAATTACTTATATAGGACAAAAAAAGAATTAAAAGAAAAATTTATGAAAGGAGACAATTACGATGTTAGATATTGAGATAAAAAATATTTTGCAAGAGCAATTTAGCAAGGAGAAAAATTATCAACAAATAATATACAATTTGAATAAAAAGCAAAACAAAAATATTTATATTAAGATTATAAAATATGCATTATTGCCTACTTGTGCTATTTTAGTTGTTGTAGCTTTGATACAAAATTATGATAACAAATATGATTACTATAAAGATATTGCCTATATAGATAATACAAAAACTGAAGGAAATGATCAATATATAAAATCAGAGATAGATAATAATGAAATAATTAAAAATCTAACAATAAATACAGAAATTCCTCAAGTAAATATAGATGAAAATAAAATAGAAACAGGAAAAAATAATGAGATAGAAGATAATAAATCTAATGAAAAGGAAGTAATAAAAAATAATGATGTTGATGTTCAAATTGCTACAAGTGATATTTATAAAACAATACAAGGAGGAGAAGCTTCTTGGGCATATGACCCAACGATACCTGAAAATATAATAAAAGATAACAAAACATTAAAATATATAGTAAAAGCACAAGTCATATCTGTTGGAGAAGGCGAAATATTACCAAAACAAGAAAATTTTTATAATCCATTCACATGTCATACTCCAATAAAAATGAAAGTAATAGATAATCTATTAGAAACAAATAAATTATCAGGAACAATAACAGCATATATTACTGGTGGGAAAATTAAAATAGCAAATATATTAAAAGGAACAAAACAAGAAATAGAATATATGGGAATAGGTGATGTATCACAGGTAGATAAAGAGAAATATATTGAATATATATGGTCTGTTCCGTTTTATGAGCCAAATGTTGGTGATGAATATGTAATAATAATTGGTAAAGCAAATGAAAATTTATATCAAATTTGTTGCGGTGGTTATGGAATATTTAAAGTAGAAAAATTAAATAATCAAGAAAAATATATTAATGTAATTACAAATAAAGAATGGAAAATACAATATTAAATTTTTTATAAAAAATAAGCAGGTATTATAGCTAATGTAAGACCTGCTTTTCATTATCTGTCTAGCATTATATATTCTTAATTCTAAATTAGAACTCTTTGCTTTTTCTTTAGGTTGTGATACTGTTAAACCTGTAAAATTTGGTACTTCTACTTTTGAAAGTTCTTTATTAATTTTAGATATAAACATTATTAATTAAATTGTAGTCTAAATTATTATTAGTTCTTTCATATTATAGTTTTACTATATTATCAATAATATTTTATAAAAAAATATTGACAAAATTAAATAAAAAAATTACACTAGCAATATAGAAAGGAGAGAAAAAATATGGAATATTTACAAAAAATACTAAAAAAATCAGGACAAGCATCAATAGTAGAATCAATAATATTTGCTATATTAGGAATAATACTAATAGCAAATCCAGAAGAAACAGTAAAAGTTATATCATACATATTAGGAGCAGGACTAATAATTGTAGGAATTTTTCAAATTTTAAACTACATAAAAATGAATGGGCAAAGTGACTTGTATAACTATCACTTAATTTATGGAATAATGACAATAGTAATAGGAATAATTACAATTATCTATAGTGCTACAATAGGAAGCATATTCCGCATAATAATAGGAATATGGATAATATACAGTAGCGTAGTTAGAGCAAGCTCTTCTTTAAAATTAAGAGCAATAAAATCAAACATATGGATATACACTTTAATAATATCTGTTGTAATGTTCTGTTGTGGACTATATATAGTATTAAATCAAGGAACAATAGTAGTAACAGTAGGAGTTTTAATGGTAGTATATGCAATAATGGATATTATAGAAAATATAATATTTTTGCGTAATATAAAACAATTATAAAAATAAAAAAATCAGCCATAATAAAGAAAAAAGCTTCAATTATGTGGCTGATTTATTATTGCATAAATCTGAAAAAAAGACTATAATAATAAAAGAAAACAAAAGGGGTGAAAAAAATGGTAAAAATGTATAATACAAATATAGAAACAAACGAAACAGAAGAAGTATATGAATTTAAAAAAGGAAATTGGATAAACATGATTGCCCCGACAGAAGAAGAGATAGAAATAGTGTGTAAAAAATTAAAAATAAAAGAAGATTTTATAAGATATTCATTAGACTATGAAGAAAAAGCCAGAATAGATACAGAAGATGACGATAATACGATATTATTCATAATAGATGTACCAATAATAGAAAAAGAAAGCAATGAACAAGTATATACCACAATGCCATTAGGAATGATAGTAGTAAGAGATGACTATTTTATAACAGTATCATTAAAACAAAATAAAGTAATTTCAGAATTAGAAAAAAATAAAATAAAAAATAATATAATTACGTATAAAAAAAGTAGAATGATATTACAAATATTCTACAAAAATGCAGAACTATATTTAAAAAATCTAAAAAGAATAAATAAAGAAACCGAAATAGCAGAAAGCGTACTAAAAACATCATTGAAAAATAAAGAATTATTAAAAATGTTATCATTAGAAAAAAGTTTGGTATATTTCACAACATCATTAAAATCAAATGAAGTAGTCATGGAAAAAACATTAAGAGGAAAAATAATAAAACTATACGAAGAAGACGAAGAAATACTAGAAGATGCAATTATAGAAAACAAACAAGCAATGGAAATGTCAAAAATATATAGTGACATCCTAAACGGAACAATGGACGCATACGCATCAATAATTTCAAACAATCTAAATGGGGTAATGAAATTTTTAACATCAATAACAATAATATTAGCCATACCAACAATGATAGCAAGCTATTGGGGAATGAACGTAGAAGTACCAATGGAATTTAGCCATTCGCCATGGGCATTTTATGCAGTAGTAATATTTTCAGTAATATTAGGAATAATAGCAATGATATGGTTAAAAAAGAAAGACATGCTAGACTAAAAATATAAGAATTTAATTTTTGTATAAAAAATAAAAAAATGCATACAATAATGATAAAAATAAGAAAAGGAAGGAATAGAACCATGAAAGTAATAGATACAATCGCGCTTGTTTTAATCGTTATTGGAGCTATAAACTGGGGATTAGTAGGAATATTTAACTTCAATTTAGTAGAAGCAATATTTGGTGGACTATCTGTTTTAACTAGAATAATATATATTTTAGTTGGAATTTCAGGTTTATGGGGAATAAAATTAATATTCGATAAAAATTAAAAAAGATGAAAATAAGCAAAAAACAAAAAGAAACCATAAATATTATTTTTATATAATATTATGGTTTCTTTTTTGTTGCATATAAAAAATAATAATGTAAAAAGGTAACATAACAATAAAAACAAAAAAGCAAAATAAAATTATTTAAAACGTGAAAATCCTTTTGCCCGTAAATAATTCTTTACAAAAGTAAAAAAATTGTATATAATACTAAAAGAAAAAATTACCACAATGGACTTTCTTAACATTTGTGTACGTTTACGTTTGGTACTGACTAAAATAAAACGTACAAAACAAAAAATAAAGTCCCAAAAAGAACGTAAGGAGGAAAAAAATGTTAAATGCGGTAGGAGTTACTATTAGATTTGGAAAAAGAACACTATTTGAAGACGTAAATATAAAATTCAATAAAGGATGTTGCTATGGAATAATTGGGGCAAATGGCGCAGGAAAATCAACATTCTTAAAAGTTTTGTCAGGAGAACTAGAACCAAGCAAAGGAGAAGTAACAAAAGAAAAAACAGAAAGATTATCTGTATTAAAGCAAGACCACTTTGCCTACGAAGAATACACTGTAATGGATACAGTTATAATGGGAAACCAAGAATTATACAATATAATGAAAGAAAAAGAAGCTATTTATGCAAAACCAGATTTTAGCGAAGAAGACGGAATGAAAGCAGCAAAATTAGAAGAAAGATTTGCAGAATTAGATGGATGGAATGCAGAATCTGATGCAGCTGTACTTTTAAATGATTTAGGAATAGAAACAGAAAATCATTACAAATTAATGAGTGAACTAGAAGCAAAGGAAAAAGTAAAAGTACTTTTAGCACAAGCATTATTTGGAAATCCAGATATATTACTATTGGACGAGCCTACAAACGATTTAGACTTAAAAAGTATAGCATGGCTTGAAGAATTTTTAATTAACTTTGAAAACACAGTAATAGTAGTATCACACGATAGATATTTTCTAAACAAAGTATGTACACACATTGCAGATGTTGACTTTGGACAAATAAAAGTATATCCAGGAAACTATGATTTCTGGTATGAATCAAGCCAACTTTTAGCAAAACAAATGAAAGAACAAAATAAAAAGAAAGAAGAAAAAATAAAAGAATTACAAGCATTTATTGCAAGATTTAGTGCAAATGCTTCAAAATCGAAACAAGCAACATCAAGAAAAAAATCATTAGAAAAAATAGAATTAGACGAAATAAAACCATCAAATAGAAGATATCCATACATAGATTTCAAGCCAGATAGAGAACCAGGGAAAGAAATATTAAAAGTTAAAAATATTTCAAAAACAATAAATGGAGAAAAATTATTAGACAATGTTTCATTTGTAGTAAAAGCAGATGATAAAATAGCATTTTTAGCAGACAACGAAAATGCAAAAACAGTATTATTCCAAATAATAGCAGGAGAAATAAAGCCAGACGAAGGTGAAATAGAATGGGGAACTACAATTACAAATACATATTTCCCTAAAGACAACAACTACTTATTCGAAGAAGATATGCCAATAACAGATTGGCTTCGTCAATATTCAAAAGACCCAGACGAAACATATGTAAGAAGCTTCTTAGGGAGAATGTTATTTTCAGGTGAAGAAGCACTAAAATATGTAAAAGTACTATCAGGTGGCGAAAAAGTAAGATGTGTACTTTCAAAAATGATGCTTTCAGGAGCCAACTTCTTAATAATGGACGAACCAACCAACCATTTAGACATGGAAAGTATAACGGCACTAAACGAAGGAATGAAAAAATTTAAAGGAAACATCATATTCACATCACACGACCACCAACTAACACAAACAGTAGCAAATAGAATAATAGATATAAAACTAGATAAAGTTGTAGATAGAGAAGTAACCTACAACGAATACCTAGGAATCGAGTAACACTAGGGACGGTCCTTTCCGTTCCGAATTCGGAACATAAGGGACAGACCTTAAACTATTTGGAAAACTGGAAAAAAGTAAAAAAAGTAACTGTTTTTGGGGACGGGAAAAAAACAGTTAAAGAAAAATTAAATAAAAGGAGATATCAACATGTTCTGTAATAAATGTGGAAAAGAAGTAGAAGAAACAAGCAAATTTTGTACTAATTGTGGTAACTCTTTAGAAGGTTATCTTACAAAAGGAACGATTACATTTGAAAGACAAAATCAATTTTATGGAGTATTAGTGCCAATAAAAATATTTATAGACGGAAAATTAATAACAAGTGTAGCAGCAGGAAAATCTGAAAAAGTAAGAATGCCATTTGGAAAACATAGAATAGCATTTGACATATGGAGTGGAAATGGACAATACGATATAGAAATAACAGAAAAAGCACCAAATGTAAAAGTTATATTTAAATTAGGAGTAGGGGCACTTACATCAAAACCTAAAATTGTTAGTATAACGAAAGAGTAACACTAGGGACGGACTTTTCCGTTCCAAATTCGGAACATGGGGGACATTCCTTTAATAAAAAATAAAATAGGGGCTAAATAATAAAAAGAAAGAAGGTAGTATTATGCCCCGTAAGGCAAGAAAAGATTTAGAGATTGGATTTTTCCATGTAATGGTTCAAGGAATAAAAAAAGAAAAGATATTTTATAATAATAAGTGTAAAGAAAAGTATATATATTTAATGAAATTTTTTAAAGAAAAGCAAAAAATAGACATTATAAGTTTTTGCGTAATGGAAAACCATGTACATATAATTGTATATACAAAAGATATAAATGAACTTACTACATTTATGAGAAAACTAAATACAACATATGCAATAAATTATAATAAAGAGGAAAAAAGAGTAGGGTATGTATTTAGAAATAGATTTGAATGTAAGGAAATAAATAATCAAGATTATTTAACAAAGTGTATTAAGTATGTGCATATGAATCCAGTAAAAGCTGGCATTGTAAAATTAGAAAAAGAATATAGATATTCAAGTTATAATGATTATATAAATAAAAGAGGAATTGTTACAGAAGAATTAATACAAAAAATATTCAATTCAAAATATAATTATTTAAAAGAATTTTTAAAAATTGAATATGATGAAAAACTATTTAAAGAATTAGAAAAAGAAGAAATTACAGAAGGAAAATTGCAAGATGAAATAGATAAATTTATACAAAAAGAAGAGATAACATTAAGAGAATTACAAGAAGAAAAAAGATTAATAAAAAAATTGTATAATTCAATGGAGTTGAAACCAACCAAAACAAAATTAGCAGAAAATATAGGAATAAGTAGAATAAAATTAAGTAAAATATTAAATGACTATAAAGAAATAAAAAAGAAAAATTAGACACAAGGAGTGTCCCAAGTGTTCCGAATTCGGAACGAAAAGGACCGTCCCTGGTGTTCGGAGGTAAAGATGAATATAAATAAACAAATTGCAGAAGAATTAAATATAAAGGAAAATCAAGTTGAAAAGACGGTTGCGTTAATAGATGAAGGAAATACAATACCTTTTATAGCGCGTTATAGAAAAGAAGTTACAGGTGGGCTTTCAGATGAGATTTTAAGAGATTTAGGCGAAAGACTTACATATTTAAGAAATTTGGAAACAAGAAAACAAGAGGTTGTAAATTCAATTGAAAGCCAAGGAAAGTTAACAGATGAGATTGTTATAGCATTACAAATTGCAAAAACTTTAGCAGAAGTTGAAGATATTTATAGACCATATAAACAAAAAAAGAGAACAAGAGCAACTATAGCTAAAGAAAAAGGATTAGAACCTTTAGCTAATATTATTTATATGCAACAAGAAAAAACACCTATTTACGATATAGCAAAAGAATATTTAAATGGAGAAAAAGAAGTAAATTCTGTAGAAGAGGCAATTGCAGGAGCGTTAGATATAATTGCAGAAAATATTTCAGATAATGCTGAATATAGAAAACAAATAAAAAGACTTACATATAGAGATGGAATAATTGAGACAAAAGCAGCTAAAGAAGATGAAAAATCAAATTATGAAATGTATTATGATTTTAGTGAAAAAGTAAATAGAATTCCAAGTCATAGAATTTTAGCAATTAATCGTGGGGAAAAAGAAGAATTTTTAAAAGTAAAAATAACAAAGCCTGAAGAAAAAATACTAGAAATAATAGAAAAAGACACTATAAAAGGAAATACACAATTTACAGAAATGCTAAAAAATACAGTTTTAGATAGTTGGAAACGATTAATTGAACCATCAATAGAAAGAGAAATTCGTTCGGATTTAACTGAAAAAGCAGAAGAGCAAGCAATAAAAGTCTTTGGGCAAAATGCTAAACAATTATTACTTGGAGCACCACTTTTAGGTTTAACTGTTATTGGATTTGACCCTGCCTATAGAACAGGTTGCAAAATTGCAGTAATTGATGAAACTGGAAAATTATTAGACACAACAACAATTTACCCAACAGAACCTCAAAATGATGTTGAAGGTGCTAAAAAAGTTTTAATTAATTTAATTGCAAAATATAATGTAGATATGTTTGCAATTGGAAATGGAACAGCTTCTCGTGAATCTGAAATGTTTGTGGCGGATGTCATAAAAGAAGTTAAAGAAAAATATGGAAAAGAAGTACATTATGCAATAGTTTCAGAAGCAGGAGCGTCAGTATATTCTGCATCTAAGCTTGCAACAGAAGAATATCCAGATATAAATGTTTCTTTAAGAGGAGCAATTTCAATAGCAAGAAGATTGCAAGATCCGCTTGCTGAACTTGTAAAAATAGAGCCAAAAGCAATAGGTGTAGGACAATATCAACATGATGTAGACCAAAAGAAATTAGGAGAAAGTTTAACAGGAGTTGTTGAAGAAGCCGTAAACAAAGTAGGAGTAGACGTAAACACTGCAACACCATCACTTTTATCTTATGTATCTGGAATAAATAAAACTATTGCAAACAACATTGTAAAATATAGAGATGAAAATGGAAAATTAAAAGAAAGAAAAGAACTTTTAAAGGTCCCAAAACTAGGAAAAGTAGCATTTGAACAATGTGCAGGATTTATAAGAGTATTTAATGGGAAAAATCCATTGGAAATAACAAGCGTTCACCCAGAAAGCTATGAAGTAGCAGAAAATTTATTAAAATCTATAGGATACAAAAAAGAAGATTTATTAAATAAAGAATCTTTAAAAGAAATAAAAGAAAAATTAGCAAGAGTAGACATAGAAAAGACTAGCAAAGAATTGCAAGTAGGAAGTATGACATTAAAAGACATTATAGAAGAGCTTTCAAAACCAGGAAGAGACCCTCGTGAAGGAATGCCAAAGCCAGTTCTTCGTAGTGATGTTTTAAAATTTGAAGATTTAAGAGAAGGTCAAATTTTAACAGGAACAGTAAGAAATGTAATAGATTTTGGAGCATTTGTAGATGTTGGGGTAAAACATGACGGCTTAGTACATATATCTGAAATGAGTGATAAATTTGTTAAAAATCCATCTGAAATAGTTTCAGTAGGAGATGTTGTAAAAGTAAAAGTTATAGCAATAGATATGGAAAGACAAAAAGTAAAATTAAGTATGAAAATATAAACCCAAAAAGAACTTGTAAATAAAAAACGTACAAGTTCTTTTTTGACATCTATAATTAAGAAAAACTTCAATTATATTTTTTCTTAATTTCCTCTATTTCCTCATATTCATTATCTAAAATATCCAAAAAAACATTTACAATATTGGGGTCAAACTGTGTTCCAGAACACCTTTTAAGTTCACTTGTAACATTTGCTAAAGGCAAAGAATCTCTATAACTTCTTTTAGAAGTCATGGCATCAAAAGTATCAGCAACAGCAGTAATTCTAGCGGACAATGGAATTTCATCACCTTTTAATTTAAAAGGATAACCATTCCCATCATATTTTTCATGGTGATATTCAACAATAGGAATAATTTCTTTAAAAACCTTATTTTTAGTTAAAATATCAACACCAAGCATAGTATGAGTTTGAATCTCATAATACTCTTCATTCGTAAGTTTAGATTCCTTCTTCAAAATATTATCAGGAATACCAAGCTTTCCAATATCGTGGAAAAGCCCTCCAATGCGCAAGCTATCTAAATCTTCCTTAGGCAACCCCAACTTTTTGCCAATCAAAACACAATATTCAGAAACCCTATTGCAATGACATTTTGTATAGTGGTCTTTTTTATCTACTTCATCTTCGAAAAAATCAATCAATGCTTGAGAACTATCAGCCGATAAAGAATCGGTAGGAATATTAAAAAAGAATTTCTTTTTATTAGATAAATCTTCCATATAAACCTCCAACACAAAAATATTATAACATAAAAAAATGATTAAAACACTAAAAAAGGGAAAAAATTAAAATAAAGGAGGAAACAAAAATGTATAAAGTGAAAAAAAGCTCAAAACAAAAATTAAAAAATCTAGCACTTATATTTGTAATAATAGTATTAACCTCTATAAGCAGCATCTTTTGTTACAAAATATATGAAGGAATACAAATAAATACATACGAAACACAAGGAGTAGAAGCAACCAAAACAATAAAAAGCGTAGAAGCAATGAAAGAACAAGGCACTCAAATAACAGAAGTCATTGAAAAAGTCACATCATGTGTTGTGGGAATTTCAAAAATAAAAAATGCAGGAAGCACAATATTCTTAAAAGATGGTGCAAGTCAATTGGGACTAGGAACAGGAGTAATAGTATCAGAAAATGGATATATTTTATCTAACGAACATGTTACAGGAAGCAAATATAGCAACTGCTATGTAACACTAGAAAATGGAAGAAGCTATACGGCAAACGTAGTATGGTCAGACAGTAATTTGGATTTATCAATATGTAAAATAAGCGTAAAAAACTTGCCATATGCAATCTTAGGCGATTCAAACAACGTGCATGTGGGAGAGCAAGTATATGCAATAGGAAATCCAATAGGGTACGAATTTCAAAGAACAGTAACCGCAGGAATTATCAGTGCAACAAGTAGAACCGTTAGAATAGACGAAAACGACCAAAGCGTATATATGGAAGATTTAATTCAAACAGATGCAACAATAAACCCAGGAAATAGCGGAGGACCGCTCATCAATTTAGATGGAAACGTAGTAGGAATTACATCTGTAAAAATCACATCAGCAGAAGGAATAGGCTTTGCAGTTCCAATAAACATAACAAAACCGATAATAGAAGCATATATAAAAGAAGATAAATTTGAAGAAGCAACACTAGGAATATTTGCATATGACAAAAACATAATTCCATATATAGACGAAAAAGTAGAATCAACGCAAGGAATATATGTAGGACAAATTGCATTAGACTCAAACGCTGCAAAAACAGGATTAAAAATAGGAGATGTAATTACAAAAATAGACAATCTAAAACTAAATAAAATGTGCGATTTAAGATGTTATATATACACTAAAAAGCCGGGAGAAGAAGTAAATCTTACAATTCTAAGAAACAATAAAGAACAACAAATAAAAGTAACATTAGGAAAAAAATAAGATAGAAAAAATATAAAAGGAGGATTTTAATGGATAATTCATATTGGATTTCTTCTGTAAAAGATAATAAAAAAGAATATGAAAAATTACAAGAAGAAATAAAAACAGAAATTGCAATAATAGGAGGAGGCTTAACAGGGCTTAGTTGTGGCTATTATTTAAGCAAAGAAAACAAAGAGGTAGTTATACTAGAAAAAAACACAATCTGCAGCCATACAAGTGGAAATACAACAGGAAAAATAACAAGTGGACATGGTTTGTTTTATAATTATTTATTACAAACAGAAGGAAAAAATAAAGCAAAACAATATTTAGAAGCAAACGAAAAAGCAATAAAAAATATAGCTAAAATAGTAGAAGAAGAAAACATTAAATGTGATTTTGAAAGACAAGATGCATACATTTTCACACAAAAACAAGAAGAAGTTGAAAAAATAAAAAAAGAAGTAGAAGCATTAGAATATTTAGAATTTCCATGCGAACTAGTAAAAGAAATACCATTGCCAATAAAAAATAAAGAAAAAGAATCCAACAAAAATCATATAAGCATAGAAAAAGAAGTATTAGCAGCAATAAAATACAAAAATCAAGCACAATTCAATCCATGTTTATATGCAGAAGGTCTGGCAAACAAAATAGAAGAAAGAAAAGGAAAAATATATGAACACACAAAAGTATTAGAAATTAAGAAAAAAGAAGATGGATATGAAATTATAACAGATGAAGCAAAAGTAAATGCAAAAATAGTTATACTTGCATCACACTATCCAATAATAACATTTCCGGGATTTTATTTTATGAAAATGTATCAAGAAACCTCATATCTAATAGCAGTAGAAACCAAAGAGCCACTATTTGAAGGAATGTATATATGTACAGAAGAGCCAACAATATCTTTAAGAACAGCAAAAAATGGAGAAAAGCGCTTGCTATTAGTAGGAGGAATGAAGCACAAAACAGGAGAAAAAATAGACTTAAAAGATAGCTATAAAAAATTAGAAGAAATTGCCAAAAACCTTTATCCAGATAGCAAAGTGTTATACAGATGGAATACCGAGGACTGCATATCCTTAGACAAAATACCATATATAGGAGAATTTTCAAACTTAATGCCAAATGTATATGTAGCAACAGGATATAAAAAATGGGGAATGACAACCTCAAACATTGCAGCAAATATAATTACAGACAAAATTTTAGGAAAAGAAAATAAATATAAAGAAGTATTTGAATCAACAAGATTAAAACCAATAAAAAATCATAAAGAATTAGCAAATATATTAAAGGAAGTAAGCTATTCATTAGTAATTAATAAACTAAAAAACATAGAAGAATATGTAAAAGATGTAAAACAAGGAGAAGGAAAAATAATAGAAATAGAAGGTCAAAAAATAGGAGCATATAGAGATGAGAAAGGAAAAATATTTTTAATAAAACCATATTGCAGTCATTTAGGATGCATGCTTTCTTGGAATAATTTAGACAAAACATGGGACTGCCCATGTCACGGTTCAAGATTTAATTATGAAGGAAAACAAATATATGACCCAGCAATCAAAGATTTGGAAAAAATAGAAGAATAAATTAGAAATTAAATATAAAAAGAGTATTAATCAAATTTTGTTAATACTCTTTAAAATTTATACAAGAATATTGTAATTATACTCATAAATGAAATTAGTATTGACAAGTAAAAGAATTAGAGATTAAATAGAAGATGTAAAAAATATAAATAAAAGGGGGAAAATGTCGATGAATTCAGCAGGAATGTCAGAAACATGGATGAAAAGTGTAGATACACTAGCAAGCACACAATCAACGATTAGTGCAAATGAAGTAGTAAGCAAGGCGGTTAAAACAACAGCAGTAATGCAAGGCATTAGTTCAGTATTAATCATAGCAGGATTAATAGCAGGCATTGTATATATGATAAAAAGCCAAAAGCCTAACAAGCAAAAAATACTTATCGGAGTGGTTATTATAGTAGTACCATTTATTATTAGATGGATACTAAATATGATAAGCTTTAAAATGTTATTGAACGGTTAGATTAAATATTAGAACTATTAAAAAAATTTTATAGAATTTTTAAGAACTACCAAAAGAGTATTAATCAAATTCCTTAGATTAATACTCTTATAGAGTTTTGTAAACTTACAATGATTCAAAGCTATCCACATTATATAAATAATTGCAAGTTTATTATATTATAGGAAAATTCTACTTTTATATAAAAAGAACAAAAAAATAAAAAGCACAATAAAGATGCCTCAAAATTTGAATTTTGAAGTTAAAGTGGTAAGTTGTCATCATCTTCAATATCTTCAGGGTTATAACCATAAAACTTTGTTGATTCATCTTCCCATCATTCATCACCAGACCAAAGTTCTTCATCATAATCCTCATCAGATATTTTAGTACAAGCATTTATATATTCTATAAAATTAAGAAATTCATTACCAGACATAGAATCAATCATTCTTTTAAAATTATCTTTCTGAAAGACAAACAAATTATTATATTGATGCTGCAAGATATTTAGGGTTAGTAAGTAAAAAGAGAAATGATGGAAACATAGTACTTGAATTAACTGAATTAGGAAGGAAAATTTTAAATTTAGGATATAAACAAAGACAACTAGAATTTGTCAAATTAATCAAATTAATATTAAAGCATAAAGCTTTTAATAATTACTTAAGATTATATTTCGAAAATTCTGAAAAGCCTAAGACTATTGACACAATAGAGATAATGAAACATTGTGATTTGTATAATATTGAAAGTGAAAGTACTTATAAAAGAAGATCGTCAACAATTCGAGGCTGGATTGAATGGATTTTAGATTTAACAAAAATGTAAATATATAAAGATAAGAGGAAAATAATAATTGATAGTATCTTTTTCTTATCTTATTATAATAATTAAATAAATAGGTAAGTGTGTAGAGGAGGTAAAAATTTAAATATGGATAAGTTTAAGGAAATAAGACCTATTGTACTTGGAATAGTAAAAAAGGACAATAAAATTTTAGTTAGTGAAGGATATGATAAAACTAAAAATGAAACATTTTATAGAAGTATAGGTGGAGGTATTGAATTTTTAGAAAATAGCAAAGATGCTTTAAAAAGAGAATTTAAAGAAGAACTTAATATAGATATTAATGTAGGAGAATTTTTAGGTATTTCTGAAAATATATTTACTTATAACGGAAAAAATGCACATGAATTGATATTATTTTATAATGTTGATATAAATGATTCAGATTATAAAGAAAAATATCATATAATTGATGATAATTGTGAAACTGATGCAACATGGATTAATATTGATAAATTTATAAATAAGGAATTAAAAATATATCCAGAAGAAGTATTTAAATATTTAAACAACTAAATCATATTGTAAATTAAATAATTGTATTTTGTATATAAAATTATGTCAATGATTTTTGAATATTCACAAAAATTTCGTGCTAGACTAATAAATTTAGTATAGGTCAAAAATATTAAAAAAATTGACTTATAGAAATTTATAGGTCGAAAAATTGTGAAATTTTAACCTATAAAAATCACATAGAATTGCAAAGAAAAATGAAGACATTCGAGATAACATATAAAAATAAGTAAAAACAAGACCTGATTTACATAAAAATTGACTTTCCCCATATTTTATGATAAAATATAAATGTTAACGTAAACTTAGAATAAGCACTTGGAGAAAGGCAAGTGGAATATTGCAACCTAAAAAAATGAATATAAAGAGGAGAGAGCATTATGATGGAGACTACAATTATGACAGAAGAAACAATGGACAAGGCAGTTTATTTGAAAATTGAGAATGAAGATGTACAATTTATAGGATTTGTAAAATCTAATATCTCAATGACACAAGAAATGGAGGAGGTTGCAAATAAGATTCTTTCTACATTATACGACGTATGGACACAAAAATACGACCGTATTAATTGGATTACTCATAATTCAGAATTTAGATATGAATCATTGAAAAAACCGTTATTGGTTGCTTGGAATGCTGAAAAATCTAAATTAATTGATACCCAAAAAGCTTGTATGTCGATTACAGCAATATGCAATTTCCCTAAGAAGAAAAAGGCTTTTTGGATAAATACAGGAAGTGATATGGTTTATGCAAGTAAAAGAGGAGGAAAAGTTTTAGAAGCATTATGCACACAGACCAAAAAACTTAAAACCTTTAAAGAACAAAGTGTTTTTACAATGAATAGTGATTATTTTTTCAAAGCAGAAGGATCTGTAATTAAAAATTATAAGACACTTTGCATTGTTTCTGAAGAAGCAATAAAATACTTTGAAAAAAACATAAAGGAGGGAATCAAAGTTACACAGGAAAGATTAGAAGGCTTTTCTTTTGGAAAACAAAATCCAATTATTATTGGACAAATAAGTGCTAACAATTAGAAAGGAGAAGAAAGCTTTATTCAGTTAGCAGTAACAAAACATCAACTATAAATTAACAAAGGGAGGATATATCTTATGAAAGATATTAGAAAGCAGTATGAAAAGGTAGTAGTTGGTAACAGATATGATTTATCCAAGGCAGGAGAACATACAATGAGCATCATATACTCAGGTATCAAGGCAAACAAAATGCCAGAAACTGAGAGAATGTATGTTGAAGCCAATCATGTTGGATGTTGTTTGCATTATAGTATGTATCTTGTTTCTTTATTACACGAAGCAGGAATTAAATGCTATTTTACAATAACACCTGAAGAAGATGGTGGAAATCATTGTAGTGTGCTTTACTTTGATGAGAAAGGAGATAAAGTTATTGCTGATCCAGTTATGGATATAAAAGCAGGAACTGTTGACAAACATATGTGTATTCCATATGACGAATTTGTAGAAAATGCAATTCGACATGAGATTTCACATTATGATGTTTTTGGAATTAATGGAGAGGAGGCTTTTTTCAATGAACTCTTATCTGATTGTAAACTGTAATAATTTGCAGTTAGTTAATAAAAAGTATCTTACGGGAGGTGAGGTACTTTTTTTTACAATTTTATTGATTTTTTATTTTTATAATGATAGTCTATTGTTAGATTATTATATTTTATGTACGGAGGAAAAATATGAGTGATGAATGGAAAATTGTTCAAGGATTAAAAAGAGAAAACCAAAATAATAGTTTTGGTGGTAGAGGTCCTTATAAAGAAACGGGAGAACCTAGAAATTATAAACCTAAAGAAATTTCTGAATTAACAGAAAAAGAACTGAGGGATAAAATGTGGACAGCACTTGATTCAGATATTATATTTGATAAAAGTGATGAAGATAGAAATATTGATCAAATTAGATCTTATTTACAAGATAATGGTAAAGTGCCAGATAAATTTAACATAGGAGAAATATCAATAAGTATAGATACTAAAAATCCAAAGAGAATCACTTTTTCTTCGATAGGAAATATTGTAAATGATTATATAGGATTACATCAAAAATATCCATATACTGTTACTATTGATGAAGATGACATATATTCAGAGGTAGATATAATCGATAATTATTTTAGAGGTGGATTAACTGCTGTATATAAAGAAAAAGATAAGCTATATGTGCCTGTTCGTATATCACAAAAAGTTTCAATTATAAATGGAGAAGAAATAAGTGAAAGTTTTGACATATCTTCAAGAAAGAAAGGGATTGATATACAACCTGTTGTTGAAGGAATAGTAAGAAATAATCCTGAATATAAAATTGGAAATGGTGCAGAAATATATAGAGAAGATATAGATTCAGAAGAAAAAATACGAAAATTTCAGTCAGAAAGAGAATTAATATCTGTAAGAGAAGATTTACCAACTGATTTAGCAACAATATATGAAACATATGATGATTATCATAAAAATTACAATTTTCATATAATGGGGAAAACATTTGATTCTTATGGAGAGGGTATTCCTGTAGCAAAAGAGATAGAAGAACATTGTAAATATATTTATTCGCTATTTATCGAAGCTGAAAAAGGAATACTTGAACAATCAAAAGCTAATGAAAGTAAAATAACTAATCAAGATACAATTCAAAATGATACAACAGAATTACAAGAAAGTCCTACAACGAATTATGATACAGATGTTGAGAGTTTAAGCGAAGAAGAGTTAGATGCATTAATTGAAAAAATGGAAAATTTACAAAGAGAAAAACAAAGTAAAATTGAAAGATTACAAAAAATTAAAAAAGCCCAAGATTTAATTGCTTTAAGTAAAGACCAAGATAAGATAATAGCAGACTTAGAGAGTCAAATTGAAATTGAAGGAGTTGATTTTGGTGAAAAATAGTTTGATACCAATTGAAAAAATTTCATTTATACAGAAATTAAAAAATTTTTTCAAATTGACTTTTCTTCATAAAAATAAAACAGAGCCACATTTGGAAGAATGTAATAATATTACTACTAATATAAAAAAGAATAATATAAACACTTTTACAGAAGATTTAAAAACTAATATTGATAGCAAGGAATTTAAACTTAAACAATTCACAAAAGAAATTGAAAATAATCCGAGTTTAATTGTTAGTCTTTCGAATGATAGATTAGATAAATTAATAAGCTACTATGAAAGAATTACAAGTGAAAAACAAAATAAAATTGAAAAATTAAAAATATCATTAAATAACGATGTATAAATATGGATTTAGAAAAAGAAATTGAACAAATAAAATTAAGAAACAAAAAAGTTGAAAAAGGAAAATTAACTCAAACTGAATATATGGAATGGCTTGATAAACAATAAGACTATAAATTTATTTTGAACCAATCACCACTAAATCAATTAACCTATAGTGACAATTAAGTAAAAATATCTATGGAGGTTTTGAATATGGAAAATTATCTACCTTATACGATAACTGACAAAATGTTAAATTATGTATCAGATATAATGAAAAAAATTGGAGAAGCTAATTATTTTGAAAGTTTAAATAGATATCCTGAATTAAGAAGAAAATCAAGGATTAGGTCAATTCATTCTTCTTTGGCAATAGAAAATAATCAACTATCATTATTTCAAGTTGAAGATGTAATAAATGGAAAAATGGTAATCGGAGACCAAAAAGATATTCAAGAAGTAAAAATGCTTATGAAACCTATGAACGAATTGATAAAGTAAATCCTTATTCTGTAGAAGATTTAAAGAAAATACATGGAATATTAACTTTTCTAGTTGAAAAAGATGCAGGAAAATTTAGAAATCATGGGGAAGCTGTTTATGATGGGAATGTTGAGATTTTTATGGCCCCACCACATAGATTAGTTCCAACTTTAATGGATAATTTATTTAATTGGATGAATGAAGTTAAAGACACCATAAATCCACTTATACTATCTTCAGTATTTCACTATGAATTTATATTTATACATCCATTTTCTGATGGTAATGGTAGAACTGCAAGAATTTGGCAAACAGCAATTTTATCACATTGGGAAAAAGCTTTTACTTATTTACCTATTGAAAGTATGATAAAGAAGAGTCAAAATGAGTATTACAAAGTAATTGATAATTGTAATAAAGATGGAAATGCTACTGAATTTATTGAGTTTATGCTTAAAATGATAGATGATACAATTGATGAAATAACAAAAATTACTACACAAGAAACTACACAGGAAACTACACAAGAAAAAATTTTAAAGCTTATAAAAAGTAACCATAGTATAACTCAAACTCAAATGGCAAAAGTTCTTGGTATTACTAGGGATGGTGTTTCTTATAATATAAAACAATTAAAAGATAATGGTATTATTGAAAGAGTCGGAGCAACAAAAAATGGATATTGGATTGTAAAATAAAATTGAAATAATAAAGTATAAAGGAGTTAAGTAATGAAAGAATCAATAAAAAACATAATAATATCAATATCAATAATTATAATTGCTATTCTAATATCTTTATTTTTTATAAATAATTCTAATACTTCACTTAACAATAAAAAGAGTAAGGGAATAGGCATAGGCAGTAGGACAATAAATATTAATATTTTAGATAATAAAATACTTTGTGAAGATGTAATATTGTTTAATATGCATTCAAGAGAAGAACTTAAGTACAAGTTTTTTCAAGAATATGATTATTTGAACAATACCAAGCTGTATATAAACAATTCAGATAATTTTTATTCGACAAGTTTAAAAATGGATTTATTAAAAGGCTATATAAATATAGATAAAAGGTTATTAAATGGTTTAAAAATCAGAGATAAAAATGTAAGTATAAAATTAACATATGAACTAGATCTAGATTATATTACAAGATACACAAATACAGATGTTTTACCTCTTTATATGGATTTAGAAAATATAGATTACTTAAATAATTTAACAATAAACTTGAATTCAAATTATACAATTACAAATTTAACTGTAGATAATGCAGAAATAAGCAAAACTAAAGATGGATATGCTGT
>USFC01000010.1 GCA_900553865.1 uncultured Clostridium sp. | reverse complement strand
TATCTATAATACTACTCTCCTATTCTTCCCCCATTTTTCTTCTTCAATTAATTGATTGTATAATTTTTCACCTAAAATTGGTTTCCATACTTCTTCATCTGTATAATATTTATTCCCGTTTCTTTTTTGTTCTTCATCTGCTTCTGCTAATAATCTGTCTATTCTCTCTTCTTCTTCTTTTGTAAATATTGCTTGGTTTCCTATTATTTTCATATATATTTTTTCTCCTTTCGAGCTTGTTTTATTTTACATTATTTTTACTTATAAGTCAATTATTTTTATGTAAATTTTTTCAAGAAATTTTCGACAAATTTTACCATAAATCTCTATCTTATAGCAGTGTCCCAAATTGAGAAAAAGTAGCAATTAGGGACTGTCCCCAATTGCTACTTATGACATTTTCTCTTTAATTTTAACCAATGTGTTTAGTGCATCTATTGGTGTTAACACATTTAAGTCTATTTTGTCTATTTCTTGTGCAAGTTCTGCTAATTTATAGTTTCCCATATCTAATTGTCCTTCAACTTGCTTTTTGCTTTCTATTTGCTTTCCATTTAAGATATTTTTTCTTTCTAATGAACGTAATATCTCATTTGCTCTTTTAGTTACGTCTTTTGGAACTCCTGCTAAGCGCGCAACATGAACACCATAACTTTCATCTGTTCCACCATTTACTATTTTTCTTAAAAAGATGATGTCTTCTCCTTTTTCTTTAACAGCTATAGAATAATTTTTTATTCCTTCTAATTTGTTTTCCAAATCTGTTAATTCATGATAATGCGTTGCAAATAGTGTTTTTGCTCCACATCTTTCTTTGTCTGCTATGTATTCTGCAACAGCCCACGCAATAGAAAGTCCGTCATATGTAGAAGTTCCTCTTCCTATTTCGTCAAGTATTACTAAACTATTTGAAGTTGCGTTTTTTAGTATTGTTGCTACTTCCATCATTTCTACCATAAAAGTACTTTGTCCCATACTTAAATCGTCTGAAGCGCCAACTCTTGTAAATATTTTATCTACAACTCCTATTTTGGCACTACTTGCAGGAACAAATGAACCTATTTGAGCCATTAGCGTAATTAATGCTACTTGCCTCATATATGTAGATTTACCAGCCATATTAGGGCCTGTAATTATTGCAAGTCTTGAATCGCCTTTGTCTAAATATGTATCATTTTGAACAAAACTTCCTACTGGTAACATTTTTTCAATAACAGGATGACGTCCGTCTTTTATATCTATTACTCCGCTATTATCAACTATTGGCTCTACATAGTTCATGTCTTCTGCAACTTGTGCTAACGAACATAGAACATCTAATATAGAAATTACTTCTGCTGATTTTTGTATTCTTCTTATTTTTCCTTCTATATCATCTCTTATTTCAACAAACGCATTGTATTCTAAATTTATAACTCTTTCTTCTGCACCTAAAATTTGATTTTCTAAATTTTTAAGTTCTTCTGTTATATATCTTTCACCATTTGTTAATGTTTGTTTACGAATATATCTGTCTGGCACTAAATCCATATTTGATTTTGTTACTTCTAAATAATAACCAAATACTCTGTTAAATCCTATTTTTAAGCCTTTTATTCCTGTTTGCTCTCTTTCTTTTGCTTCTAATTCAACTAGCCACGTTTTTCCTTGTGTTGATGCTTTTTTTAATTGGTCTATTTCTTCATTATAGCCTATTTTTATTAAGTTTCCTTCTTTTATTGACATTGGTGGTTCGTCTACAATTGCTTCTTCTATTAAGTCATGAATATCTGTTAATTCGTCTAAATTTTCATATAGATGCCTTAATAATTTTGCATTTGTATTTTCCAATACTTTTTTAACTAAAGGAAGTTGGTTTGTTGAATTTTTAAGTGAAATCATATCTCTACCTGTTGCATTTCCATATGCTATTCTTCCCGCTAGTCTTTCCATATCATAAACTTTTTTAAGAGCTTCTATAGCATCTCCTCTTAAAATAATATTGTCTTTTAGTTCTTTTACTGCTTCTAATCTGTTATTTATCTCCCACACATCAACTAATGGGTCGTTAAGCCATCTTCTAAGCTGCCTTCCTCCCATTGATGTAGAAGTTTTATCTAAGACCCATAAAAGTGTACCTTTTTTAGATTTATCTCTCATTTTTTCAGTTATTTCTAAGTTTCTTCTTGCACTAATATCTAATGACATATATTTGGTAGTAGTATAAACTATTATTTTATTTATATGGTCTAAATTAGTTTTCTGTGTTTCTATTAAATAATCTAATAATCCATTTATTGAAGATACTATTAATTCTTTATCTTCTAAACTTTCTATTTTTTCTTCATGGTCATTTACAAATAAATAGTTTTGTAATAGTTTTTCTGTATTTTTTGAAAAAGCTTCTTCTTTTACTCTTGAAATATATACTTCAAAACGCTCTTTTATTTTAGATATTTCTTCTAAAGAATCATACATAAAAGGGTTTACTATTATTTCTGCAGGATTAAATTTAGAAATTTCATCTAGTAATTTTGGAAAGTTGTTATTTTCTGCAATTTGTGTAGTTCTAAAATCACCTGTTGAAACATCGCAAACACTTACTCCATAGTATAAGCCTGTTTTATATACACTCATTATATAATTGTTCTTCTTTTCATCTAATAAATTGCTTTCTATAACAGTTCCTGGCGTTACTACACGAATAACTCCTCTTTTAACGATTCCTTTTGCTTGCTTTGGATCTTCTAATTGTTCACAAATGGCAACTTTGTAACCTTTTTCAATTAATTTTGCAATATATGCATCTGCAGCATGAAATGGAATTCCACACATTGGCGCACGCTCTTCTTGTCCACATAGCTTACCTGTAAGTGTTAACTCTAATTCCTTTGATGCTTTAATTGCATCATCAAAAAACATTTCATAAAAGTCACCTAAACGATAGAATAATATACAATCTTGATATTCTTCCTTTGTCTTCAAATATTCTTGCATCATAGGTGAAAATTCTGATTTTTCTGCCATTTTTATCTTTCTCCTTTATCTGTATCTTCTATTCTTTTTATTCTTTCTTGCATTTTTTCTAAAATTATATCTAATTTTTCTGTAACTTTTGGTATATATTCTGGTGCATAAGCTAATGCATCACAATATTGTATATATATTAACTTTTTATAAAATTCTAAATTATTTTTATTTATTTTTTCTATATCTATTGTAGTAGCATGATTTTCTATTAAAAAAACTATTTCTTTTCTTTCATTTTCTTCATATCCTATTCTTTTTAATACTATCTCTGCTATTTCAGCACTTTTCTTATCATGTCCTTTAAAATGTCTTACTCCATTTTCATCTTCTTGGCAAGAATGTGGTTTTCCTATATCGTGAAGTAATAATGCTAATCTTATTTCTAAATTTTCTTTACTATTTTTTAATGCTACCTGTATATGATTCCACACATCATAACAATGGTACGGATTTCTTTGTTCAAATCCGTTTGCAGTCTTTGAGCTCTGGAATTATTGTAAATAATATTTTTTTATTATATAATTATCTTCAGTTAAAGGAGAGTATTATGGAAAGAATTGCAATTTTATCTGATGTTCACGGAAATATAACTGCGTTAAGAGCTGTTATTCGAGATATTGAAAGAAGAGGTATTAAGAAAATTTATTGTCTTGGTGATAGTGTTATTAAGTGTGCAAACCCAGACAAGGTTGTTGATTTATTGCGTAAGAAGTGCGACGTTATTCTTATTGGAAATTGCGACGAAATTGTTTGTCGCCCTGGCATAGAATATGGAAGATTTTGGAGTCGTGATATTATTGGAGAAGAACGTGCTAGATTTCTTTATAATTGTCCTATTTCATATGAATTTTATATGAGTGGTCATTTAGTTCGTTTGTTTCATGCTTCTCCTATTAGCTTAGAGCATATTTTTAACCCAATGTATCCAAATTCTGATACTATTTATTTTAATAAAATTATTACTAACCCTGAAGATTTGTTTAAGAATACTGAATTTATTGGTAAGACTGATACTGACCCTATTCCTGATATTATTGGTTATGGGCATCTTCATACTCCTAATATTTTCAGGTTTAAAAATAAAACTATTTTTAATGTTGGAAGTGTTGGTGTTCCTGTTGAAATGAATAATGAAGGTGATGAAAATGAAACTTCTAAATTTTCTACTATGGCTTCTTACATGATTTTGGAAGGTGAATTTGGCTCTAAAAAGCTTTCTTCTATTTGCTTTACTTTGGTTCGTCTTCCTTATGATATTAACAAAGAAATTGTAGATTTGGAAAATTCAGATATGCCTAATAAAGAGTTGATTATAAAATCTTTAAAAACAGCTAATCACTAATTTGTGCTTTGCTGTATATGATATATAAAAGGATTAGATGTTTATGGTACAAAATTTAGAAAAAGCTAAAGATATTTTGAAAAAATATCATCAAGAGCATTTGCTTGCTTTTTATGATGAACTGAATAATAAAGAAAAAGCGTATTTGTTAAATCAAATATGTAGTATTAATTTTGAGCAAATTTTAAATTTATATGAAGCTTCAAAGATAGATGAAGTGCTTCCTTCTAATTTGATTGAACCTTTACCATATAATATAAAAAGGGAAATTCCTAAAGACAAATTTGCTCTTTATGAAAATATTGGTATTGATGCGATTAAACGTGGGAAATTTGCTGTTGTAACTATGGCTGGCGGTCAAGGCACGCGCTTGGGCTATAAAGGTCCTAAAGGTACCTTTGAACTAGATATTACACCTAAGAAATCTCTTTTTGAAATTTTGTGTGATACTTTAAAAGATGCTTGTGCAAAATATAAAGTGGTTATTCCTTGGTATATTATGACTAGCACATATAATGATGAAGCTACTAGAAAGTTTTTTGAGGAGAAAAATTTTTTTGGATATCCTAAAAAATATATAAAGTTTTTTAAGCAATCTCAGCTTCCTTTAATAGATATTAATGGTAATTTGATTCTCGAAGAACTTTATAAGGTTAAAGAAGCTTCAAATGGAAATGGTGATGTTTTTTCTTCTATGAAGTCTGAAGGAATTTTAAAGGATATTGCAAAAAAGAGGATTGAATGGATTTCTTTTAGTGGAGTGGATAATGTTATTCTTGAAATTGTTGACCCTGTTTTTTTAGGTTTAACTATTAGTAATAACAAATTGACTGCTTCTAAAACTTTATTTAAAGAAAATGTTAATGATAAAGATTGGATTTTTGCAAAGAGAAATGGCAAACCTGCTATTATAAATAGTTGCCATTTAACAGATAGTATGAAAATTGCCCAAGATTCTAGTGGAAAATATTTATACAGACAAACTAACATTTTGGCACATTTATTTCATATTTCAGCTATTAATAAGATTTGTGAAGTGAAATTGCCTTATCATAGAGCTTTTAAGAAAAATACTTTTATTAACTGCGAAGGTATGAAGCAAGTTCCAGAATCACCTAATACTTTTAAGTTTGAAACTTTCATTTTTGATGCATTTTCTTTATTTGATGATATTGAATTATTGCAAGTAGAAGTAGATGATGAGTTCGCGCCAATTAAAGATTTCGTAGGTACTCATAACCCTGAAACTGCTAAAGAATTATATTTAAAGAAACATGAAGTGTTAAAAACAAACTCTATTTAGTTTACCTGTTTTTTGTGGGACGGAGTAAAAACAGGTAGATTTTTTAGCTGTTTTTTGCTCCGTCCCCAAAAGCAGGTCATTTTATTATTATTTTGTTGTTTTTTTCGCTAGTTACTGGTAATTTTACAATAACTGTTGTTCCTTTGTTTTCTTTACTTTTTATTTCTATTTTTCCTTCTGATAGTTCTACTATTCTTTTTACTATCGCAAGGCCTAAGCCACTTCCTTCTTTTGAATGTGACCTGTCTATTTGATAAAATCTATCATATACTTTTTCTAGTTCTTCTTCTTTCATTCCAATTCCGCGGTCTTTTATTTCTACATTAATGTTACCGTCTTTTTCGTATACCTTTATATCTATACTTCCGCCTTCATTTGAGAATTTTATGGCATTGTCTATTATATTTACCCACATTTGGAATATTAAGTCTTCATCTCCTAAAAATATTTTTTCTTCTAAACTTACATTTATTTTTATATCTTTTTTAGACCACTTTGGTTCTAATAGACTTATGGCTTTTCTTATTTGTTCTGCTACTTCTATTTCTTGTTTATTTGTTATTATTTCTTGATTGTTTAATTTGCTTAATTTTAAGATTTTTCCTGTTAAGTTTTCTAATCTTTTTGCTTCTTCTATAATTATATTTGCATATTCTTCTCTTTCTTCTTGTGTTAAGTTTTTATCTTTTAAAAATTTTGCAAATCCTTCTATTGAAGATACTGGTGTTTTGATTTCGTGTGATACGTTATTTATAAATTCTTTTTGCAAATTTTCTGTGCTTTTTAAACCATGTGTCATTTTATTGAAATTGTTAGTTAGCTCCCCTATCTCGTCTTCTCTTTTTGATTCTAGTTCTATATCGTATTCGCCTAAAGCCACCTTTTTAGTTGCCTCGTTTATCTGCTCTATTGGTCTAAATATATTTTTTAAGTTTATTCGCACTAATACTGCACTTATAATTACTATATTTAATATTGCAAATCCGCAAATTTTTCTGGTTACATATATTAGGCTATCTATTTGTTCTTTATCGCGAATATTTATTTCTATTAATTTATCTTGCATTTTAGGTACTACAAGCACTGAAAATTCTACTATTGTTAATATTGCGACTAGCACTATTGCAATAATAAAACTTCTCATTAGACTTCTTTGCATTGAATTTCTTTTTCCAAATATTTTTTGTACTATTTTTTTTAACATTTATTTTCACCTTTTATTACTAATTTATATCCTATTCCTCTAATTGTTTCGATTTCTATTTCGTTTACACCCTGTAATTTTTCTCGCAATCTTTTTATATGGACATCAACTGTTCTATAGTCTGATTCACTATCTAAGCCCCATACTTCTTCTATTAGCTCTTGCCTAGTTAAGATTGTATCTGGAGTACTTACTAATTTGTATAGTAGATAAAATTCTTTTTGCGCTAGTTGATATTCTTTTCCGTTCCTTGTAACAGATAATTTATTGTAGTCTATTGTGAGTTTTCCTATTTCTATTCTTTTTTCACTTGCTTGTTTTGACCTTTTTAATAAGGCTTTTACTCTTAAGGGTAATTCCTCTATGTCTATTGGTTTTACCATATAGTCGTCTGCACCTAATAAAAATCCTTCTTTTTTGTCTGATAAGGTACTTTTAGCTGTTACCAATAATATTGGCATCATATAATTTGCTTCTCTTAATTCTCTTATTAACTCATATCCATCCATTTGTGGCATCATTATGTCTGTTACTATTAAGTCTATATATTGCTCGTCTAATACGTTTAGTGCTTCTATGCCATTTGTTGCTTCGTATGTATTATAGTTTTCTCTTTTTAGGCAAGTTACAATTAATTTTCTTAAATTTTTATCGTCTTCCACAACTAAAATGTTAAACATAATTTCCTCCATTTTTCTTTATATCATATATTTTTTCATTTAATTATTATACTAGTTAAATATGAATTTTATATGAATAAATTATAACAGAAAAAATGTCAATAAGGAACACCCCTATTGACATTTTTTTAACTAATCTTCATTTTCTGAACTTTCTTCTTTTGTACCTTCACCTTTATTTTCTACAATACTCTTTTCTTTGCTGTATTCCTCACTTTTTATTCCATCTGATATCATTATAAATTTTACGTTTCCTTCATTTCCATTGTTTAACATTGTAAAGTTATTGTAGTTATTTGCTAATTCTTCTAATTTATCTATTCTTGTTGTTATATCTTTTAAATCTCCATTTATATAATTGCAAATTTTATCTATTCCTTCTGTATTGAATTTTGTTATCCCTTCTGCTAGTTCTGTTATTCCTGAGTCTAGTTGGTTTGTTCCTGCTGATAATTTTTCTACTCCATTATCTAAGGTTGATAGTCCTTGTGTTAATTCTCCTAAAGATTCACCTAATGTAGTCATTTGAGAAACTACTTGGTTGGTAAATTTTTGTTTTGCTTGGTTTCCAACTTGTGTTGCTGTAGTTGTTGCTGTTTGACCTGCTACTTGTTTTGCTGTTGTTCCAGCTACTTGCACCGCTGTAGTTCCTGCTGCTTGTTTTGCTGTTTGACCTGCTACTTGTACTGCTGTAGTTCCTGCTGCTTGTTTTGCTGTGCTTATAGCTACTTGCACTGCTGTTTGGCCTGCTACTTGCTTTGCTATTGTTTCTGCTGTTTGCACTGCCGTTTGGCCTGCTGCTTGTTTTGCAGATGATTGTGCTACTTCTATAGCTGATGTATATGCTGTTTCTTGTGCTACTGATATTATTAATTGTTTTTCTGCTTCTGTTAATGTTGCAGGATATTTGCTTTGAGCACTTGTTATTATTGCTGTTTTTTGTGTTTCTGTAAATGTTGCTTGTTTTTTGATTGCTTTTTTTTGTGTTTCTGTTAATACTGCCTCTGATTCTGCCTGTGCTTTTATTGCTGCTTTTTGTTCTTTTGTTAATACTGCATTCGCTTCTGCCTGTGCTTTTATTGCTGTTTTTTGTGCTTCTGTTAGTGCGGCTCCTGCTTCTGCTTGGGCTTTAATTGCTGCCTCTTGTTCTTTAGTTAATGCAGCTCCTGCCTCTGCCTGTGACTTAATTGCTGCCTTTTGTTCTTCTGATAATGTTGCTGATGATTCTGCTTGATTTTTAATTGCTGCTAATGTTTTACTATCTACTGCTGCTGATTTATCTGATTGTAAGCTTTTTGTACTACTTGCAACTGCACTTTCAATCATTTTAGATCCGCTATATGCTGCACTTGTTCCGTCTTTTAATTCTTTTACTCCATCTACTAATTGACTTGAACCATCTTTTAATTTATTTGCTCCATCTTCTATTTGTTTGCTTGAACTTTGTAATTCATTTACTTTACTATATATTTCGTCTATGTCATTTAACATATCTAAATCGCTTGATTCTATTATTTTTGGTGTAACATATGTTACTATATTTTCCATTTCAAAGTTTGAAGCTTCCATAGTAATTTCTACTTTATTGGGAATTTCTAATTTTTCTTTAGATATTCCTAAACTTTCTTGCATTCCTGGTAATGTAATTCCTATAAGAGTTGTTTTGTTTCCGTTGTCTATCATTTTGCCATTTTTGATTTCTATATTTTTATTATTTTCATTATTTATAATTGTTCCACATACTACAACAAATGGTGTATATAATGTTTCATTTTTTCCATTTATTTTTACAACGTGTTTATCTTTATTTGTGTATTCTATAGTGATTTTTACGTTTCCTGATTTTCCTGCAATTTCTTTTGCTGATACTTCTTTTCCGTCTAGTTCGTACTTAATACTGCATTCTATTGGTAATTCTTTTTGAGATTCACCTTGGTAATAAATATCACTTTCATCTGCTTTCCATATTAAATTATTACCATCTACAGTATATTCTTGCTCTCCATTATTTTTTAGATTTAATAAATCTGTTATATCATTAATTATTTTTTCTTTTTCAGTATTTCTTATATGATCACTTACTATTGTATTGTAAGCATTTCCACTTGCATCTAGTTTTGAATATACTGTTTCATCTTTTGTAAAAGCAAGTACTGGTGCTTGGTATACAAGCATTGTTCCTAATAACACACCTGATGTAATTTTTGAAATTATTTTTTTATCACTCATGTTTTTTACTTCCTTTCCTTCTAATTATTTATTTTTCTCATTCCGATTGTTGTTTTACATATTAATTTATCAAATATCATTAAGAATGATGGTAGTACTGCTATAACGCATACCATACTTACTATTGCACCTCTTGACATCAACGTGCATAGAGAACCTATCATTTCTATTTTTGAGTATGCACCTACACCAAATGTTGCTCCAAAGAAGCATAATCCACTAACTATTATTGAACCTATAGATGTTCCTAAAGCTCCATCAATTGCTTCTTTCTTATCTTTTCCTTCTTTTCTTGCTGTTATATATTTAGTTGTAATTAATATTGCATAATCTATTGTTGCTCCTAATTGAATTGTTCCAATTACTATTGAAGCAATAAATGGTAATATTGTATTTGTATAATATGGAATTCCCATATTTATAAATATTGCAAATTCTATTACGGCTATAAGTATTACAGGTAATGAGATTGATTTTAATACAACTATCATTATTACAAATATAATTGCTATTGATACTGTATTTACACTGTTAAAATCATGGTTACTTATTTCTACTAAGTCCTTCATTAAAGGTCCTTCACCTGCAAGTATTGCATTTTCATCGTATTTTTTAATAATTTGATTTATTGTTTCTACTTGTGCATTTAACTCATCTGTTGCCATTTCATATTTTGAGTTTATAAGTATCATTTGGTATTTATCACTTTGGAAGATGCTTACTATATCCTCTGGCAATGCTTCTTTTGGCACTCCTATACTTCCAATTTTTGAATAATCTAATGTCCACTCAATGCCTTCTACTTTTTCTATTTCTTCTACCATTTTATTTACTTCGTAATCTGGCATATCTTTGTTTACTAATAGTAATTCCATAGATGTCATATTAAATTTATCTTTTAGCTCTGTATTTGCAACTACACTATCTAGTGTTGTAGGTAGAGATTTATCTAGATTGTAGTATATTTTTGTATTTTGATATCCGTAAAATGCTACTGGCAAGATAATTAAAAATGCTACTGCTATTGCTTTATAATGTTTCATTACAAAGTCTTTAATTTTAGTAAATTTAGGTAATATTTCTTTATGTTTTGTTTTTTCTATTACATTATTTAATTCTAGTATCATTGCTGGAAGTATTGTTACTACTGAAATAACTCCTAGTAAAACACCTTTTGCCATAACTATACCAATGTCTTTTCCAAGTGTTAGGTTCATACTACATAGTGCTAGAAATCCTGCTATTGTTGTAAGTGAGCTTCCAAGTACTGATACGAATGTTTTGGAAATTGCATTTGCCATTGCTTTATTGTTATCTTTTATTGTTTCTTTTTCTTGCATATAACTATGGTATAGGAATATTGCAAAGTCCATTGTTACCCCTAATTGAAGTACTGCACTTATTGCCTTTGTTATATATGAAATTTGCCCCATAAATATATTTGTTCCCATGTTATAAAGTATTGCTATTCCTATATTTAATAGTAATAATACTGGGGCTACATATGAATCTAATGCAAGTTCTAGTACTATTAAGCATAGAATTACAGCAATTATTACATAAATTACAACTTCTGAATCTGATAAGTTTCTTGTGTCTAATACTGTCGCTGTCATACCACTTATTTTACAATGTTCATCTGTTATTTTTCTTAATTCTTCTACACTGTTCATTGTTGCATCTGATGATATTTGCTCTTTAAATGTAACTAACATTAATGTTTCATTATCTTTGTAGACTTTATCTTTTATATCATCTGGTAGCATTTCTACTGGGATATTTGACCCTAATACATCTGCTATACTTACTACTTTTTCTACATTATCTATTTTTCTTATTTTTTCCTCTAATTTAACTATATCTTTTGTACTCATGTCCTCTAGTAAAACTACTGAGAATCCACCCATATCAAAATCTTCTGATAGTATGTCTTCGCCTTTTATGGTTTCAATGTCTTCTGGAAGATATACTAATATGTCGTAATTAATTCTAGTTGCTTTCATACCTATTATTGATGGTATTAATAATAGTAGTGCTATTATTAGAATTAATTTTCTGTGTTTGCATATTTTTTCAGCTATTTTATGCATGTTCTTTTCTCCTTTCCTACTTTCTTTTTCAAACTTTGTTTATTATATACTCTAAAAATGAACTAATTATGAACAAAAAAAGAATGCCTTTTTTTATATAGCATTCTTTTTTTGGTTTATTGCTTTATTATATTATGTTTTTGTTTCCTACTAAATATCTTTTTTCAGTTTCGTATAGGCATCCACTTCCTTTCACTATTTAAATTGTACTATATATTTGTGTCTTTTTCTTGCCCATTTGTTATTTAATTAGTAACAATTTAATGAAAGGATTGTGAATTATTTTGTTTTATCTTCTATCTTTTTTATTACTTTTTGTGCTTTATTTTCTATTTCTTTCTTTTGATTTTCTATTTTATTTTCAAGTTCTTCTTTTTGCTCTTCTACTTTGCTTGCAAGTTCTTCTTTTTGCTCTTCTACCTTTTCTTTTATTTTTTCTTTTTTAGCTTTTATTTTAATTTTTACTGTTTCTAAGCTAGGGTATGCATTTAATAATCTTCTATGTAATGCAGATTTGCTTTGTAATACTTCTTTTACTTTTTTGGTTATTTCTTCTGTATTGTCTAGGTCTTTTCCTACAATTTTTTCTGTCTTTTTTACATATCTAATTACTATTCCAGATACTATGTTGTCTACAATATATATTGCAAGAAGTGCCCAGAATAATATGCTTAGCCACATTTGTGGTAGCATTTCTATTTTGCTTATGAAAAATGGATTTGAAACATACATTATAAATAACCCTAATAGTCCAAATGGAATTATTGTATTTAAGCATACTCTTCCATTTATGTTGAATTTTTTCTGGCTATAGTCCCACCATCTTGCTTTAAATATTTTTTCCATAAAATAACTTGTCAGATATTCTAGTGTCCCACAAATTATTATTGCCATAAAGAATAATGCTATTGGGTCATTTGTGTATTTTTTTAGTAAAAATGTTATTAATATTGCGCCATAGCCATATATTGGGCAGTATGGCCCTATTAAAAATCCTCTATTTATAAATCTTTTATATTGAATTAGTTTGCATGTTACTTCCATGCACCAACCTAATATTGCATATATCATAAATAATAGAAAATATACTCTTATATCAATTCCAAATATTATCATTTATAGGCCCCTTATTTATTTTTTCATTCCTTTTATTAGTTTCGGTCTACTTTTTACTGACCACACTAATTGTACTATCTTTTATTCTTGTGGTCAAGCTTTTTCTAAATTATACAAAAAAGTCTTTAAGATGTGTACTTAAAGGACTTTTTTATATTAATTTATATTTTTTTTATTTCTATTATAATCTTCCTCCCCTTATCTCAACTTTCTATCAATTTGGATACTCCAAAAGTGACAGATTGACCAAAAGGGACTTTATGACGCATTTAGAAACGTCCGAAATAGTATCAAAATTGCTGCTAGGCTACATAGTGTAATGATTCCTATCATTACATATACTATGCTTGTAAGCGCTGGAAGAGATATTAGTGAGTTGTCTTTTCCTGTTTTTACTGCAAATACTATGTTTGCTTTTGCTTCGTTGTTCTTTGAGTCTTTTTCATTAAAGTTGTATTTATTGCTTAAATCAAACATTGAAACTTGATTTGTTTTTTCATTAAAGTTTTCTTCACTATTGTCCCAACGTAAAATTATATTAATTTCTGCGTAGCTGTTAGGCTTAATGGTCATATTTTTGCATTTTTCATAAATTATATTGCCGTTTTCTTCTGACCAATCTGGGTTATCTGTAGCTACAAATGATAGTCCATCTGGTATTTTATCTATTATTTTTCCTACTGTTCCGTCTACTTCGCCAATATTGTTAATACGTATAGAGTAAATAACTTTTATGTCTTGTGTTTTTATTTTGCTTTGTGGCACTTCAATTTTTACTAAATTGTCTTTATCTGAATAAGCGTTGTTTACGACTTCTTTGCCATCTACTAAAACTCTACTTACATATTTTTCAATTTCTAAGTCAAATACTAGTCTTGATTTTAATATTGTGTAGTTTTGTAGTTCTGATGAATTTTTTACTTCTATTGCTATGTCTTCTGTTTTCTCATATCCTCCTGCAGAAATGACTTCTTTTAAAGTGTATTTACCTGCTGGTATTTTATCTATGCTAAAGTCTAATGAATCTGTTGTTATAAAAAATGTAATGACTTTTCCATTTTCATCTACTATTTCTAAAGTTGCATCTTTTAGTCTTTCTTTTGTTTCTTCGTCTATATATTTAAATTGTAATTTTGTGTAGTCAACTTCAACTGTAGTTTTTTGTGTTTCTTTTGTGTCTGAAACTACTATGTCTTGTGTTTTTTCTATATAACCGTCTTTTCCGACTTCTGTTATTTTAATTTCATAATTTCCTGTTGGTATTTTAGAAATGTTATTAGTATCTCCATTTAAGTTTCCTTCATATACCACATCATTTGTTTCTTTATTGATTATAGTTATTTTTCCCTCTGTTAATGGTTTATTTGAATCCTTTTCTACTACATCTATTGCTACTTTTAATTCATCATCTTTCATATTTACGAAAGAAACTTCAGTGTCATTTTCATCATCAACTTTTTGATAAATTTTTCCGTCAGTATCTAAGTAAAAACGTATAGGTTCTGCAGTAGCATAACCTGAGGCTGGAGAAACTTCTTCTAAGGTATACACTAAATTAGGTGTTAGTTTTAAAACTTTATGAATTTCATTAGTTGAAGTTATCCATTCATCTATAACATTTTTTTGATCATCTAACAACCTAAGTTTTGCGCCTGCAAGGCGTTCATCATTTACGTCTGTTTTTAATATATACGCATAATAAGAGCTATTTAATAAGGTTTTTGAAACATATATATTAGAAACGTCTTCACCTCTATAAGAAGCATCTATAGTTATAATTTCTGATGTTGGCATATAGCCTTTTGGAGCTTCAATTTCTTTTATTTCATATATGCCTAAAGGTAAATCTGTTTCAAATCTAGCCTTTCCTTCATCATCTGTTGTAACCTTTTCAATTAATGTACTCGCAGGAATTATAACATTTCCATCAGAGCCTTTTACATCTTCTTTAGCATATACACCAATAACGGCTCCTTTAATTCCTTCTTTTGTGTCTATATCACGTTTAATAATTCCTATAAATTTATCTTCTGTATGAGTTGAAACAAGAATGCTTGAGTTATCACTATCTGAAAGTGTAATGTCTTCTTCTTTTAAATTTCCATTCTCGTCTTCAACAGTTTGTGTAACTTTTCCGGTAGCTGTTGCTATATTTTCAAGAGATGTACCAATAGCTGTATTTTTTGGAATTTCGTACTCATATTGTAAAATAACACTTTCATTAGGCAAAAGTCTATTTATAGAAACTGAACTTTCATCAATAGGAGTTACAGTCATAAACTCATCTATTTTTTTAGAAGAATTATCAATTCCCACAAAATTGCCATTCATAGAGTCTTTAACAATTATGTTGTTAATATTTGTTGAACCATTATTAGTAACTTCAATTGTATAAACTATTTTCTCGCCGGCCTCATACACACTTTGCATTGCTTGTTTTACTACGCAAAGTCTTTTTGAAATATCATTTTCTTTTCTAGTAAATTTATCTTTTTTATCTGTAACTGTATTAACTTTTGGTCTATTATTTTTGAAGGTCATGTCTTTTTTTACTACAAAGTTTTCATCACTTTCAGCTGAAAAAGTAACTTCTTGAGTGTTTGTATTTAAAACAAATCCCTCAGGAACCTCAGTTTCTTTTACTTTATATTTGCCTAAAGGTACATTGTCAAAATAAATTTTCCCTTCGCTATCAGTATATCCTTCAGCTACTTTTGTTCCTTTTTCATAAATAATAGAATTTTGACCGTCAGCAGATTTAATATCTTCGCTTGCATAAATTTCAACTTTTACATTAGGAATATTTTTTTCTTGGTATATAGGTGAAATTCCATTTTCAGAAGAGGTAGCACCTGTTAAATATTCGCCAACAGTACTTACTTTTAAACTACCAACTTGGGCCTCATTATATTGATTTACATTAAGTACATAATAACCTGTAGCTGCATCTAATGTATATGTGCTATGCTGAGAAATAGTAAATGTTACATTTTCCTTAGGTAAATGGCTTTCTACTCCTTGGATATATGTTCCTTCCATACCTGTTCTTACATAACCTGTAGGCGCTTTTATTTCTTGTAATTCATATTCACCAAATGTTAATTCCAAAGGAGTAATAAAATATCCGTCAGCATTTGTTACAAATGGATGCTCTTCTGTTCCATACACGGTCGCACCTTGTAATTGTTCTATATAAGAGTTTGTAGTTTTACTCCAAATTCTGTACATTGCATTTTCTTTTAAAACTGTTTTTTGAGTTGAAAAATCTTTTTTGGTAACTTTAATTCTTACAGAAAAATCTCTATCAAGAATGGTTCTTAAATCTTGTGGAGTTCTACTATCTTCATTAATAGTTACTAAGAAAGGATTTGTTCCTAAGTGTTCAGCAGGAATAGTACTTTCGTAAACAATGTATTGGCCATAAGCAAGTTCATTGCTTACAAGCTTTCCGTTAGAATCTGTAAATTGCTCTGCAATTCTTTCTCCTGCTTCATTATTAGAAAAGTCCATTGCAGTTAGTTCATTAGTAAAGTCATAACCTATAAAATCGTCTGTATTAAAGTTTCCATTACTATCAGGTGTAATCTCGCCACTTTTAACTTTGCTAAGTTCTGATATTAAATAAACTTTAAAACCAGCACCAGCTAAAGGAGTATGTGTAGTATCGTCTTCAGTTCCACCAACTTTATAAATTTGAAAAGCTTGTTTTTTTACTGTTTCTTGTAATGTTTGAGTTTCTTCAATTAAACTATAATCTTCGCCTTTATATGTAAGAGGCATAGAATAAGAAGTTTCATCTAATAAATATCCTTCTGACTCTTTTATAGCTTTTATTTCATAATTTCCTAACTCTAAATTAGAAAAAGCTAATTTTCCATTTTGAATGACTTGGGTTTGTACCAAATCACCTGCATTGTAAAGAATGCCCGTCACTCCATCACTATGAACAATATCTTCTTTTGCATAAAGTCCATATATAGCATTTTCAAGGGTTGCATCTCCTTGAGGAATATTGGTTTTAGTTTGACTATCAATTAAATCTGCGTCAATTTTTGCTTTTTGTCTTTTTTGATTAATTTCTATATTTATAGTACCTTTATCATTTACAGTTTGATTTTCAATAGTTGTAAGTATATTAAAATCATAAGTCTTTTTAGCTGTTTTAGTATCATCACTCCAATCGCCATAATAGCCATTAGGAGTAGTTGTTTGAATTAATCTAAATTTTCCTTCGTTCTTATCTGTATATTTTAAGAAATCATCAGTAGCATAAGAATTATCGCTTTGTTTAGTTAATGAAGATATTTTATTATATGTCATAGTAGATTTATTCCATTCGTAAACATCAATAACACTATCACTAGAAATAATATTTCCAGTTTCTTCATCTTTTACCTTTACATTTGCCTTTAAACTATAAGGTTCCCAAACCATATACAAAGTTGTATCTTTTGTTGGAATGTAGGCTTGTCCAATATTATAAGCAGCATTTTGTGCATTTGCTAAAGTACTCCAGCCAAGAGCATTAAAGCCTGTTCTTGTAGCATTTGGTAAAATTACATTAGCCAAAGTCCAATTAGCAAATAAATTATATGTACCAGTAGTGTTTCTTAAATTTATAACATTTTGCTTATCTGAAAAACTAACAAGACCATTACTAGAAGTTGCCCAACCATTAAAAGTTGCTTTAGCTTCCTGAACTGTATTTGCTTGGCCATTTCCATTATAATTAAAAGTTACATTATAAATTCTTTTATATCCATTTTGTGTTAAGTTTTTGTTTTGGTCATAAATATGTGAGCTGTTATTTGTATTTCCACTAGTAGCACCATTTCCGTCATAAACAACATTATATTCAATTGGTTTCCAATTAGCAGTTAATGTAGCATCTCCTGCACCCATAGTGAAAGTAGAATTGCTAGTTAATGAAGTCATAGTGCTACCATTTCCTGTTAAAGTCCAATTAGTAAAATCATATCCTTCTTTTGTAGGAACTGAAATTTCTTTAGTTCCATTATATGCTACATTAAAGCTTTGAGCTTCAGTAGAACCATTCCATACACCACTATTAGGATCAACAGTTAAATTATAGTTATCTTTAACCCATTGAGCATAAAGAGTAATAGTTTCGCCATCTGTAGCTGTCAAATTTTTAATTTCTTGACCATTAGAAAAACTTGTTCCATTTCCGTTTGGCTCAGTATTCCAGCCAATAAATACATATCCAGTTTTAGAGAAACCATTTTGTGCAAGTGAAGTACTTCTTGAAATAGCTACACCATCATATGTGGTAGCATTTTCGTACATATGTGTAGTTGTAGAAGTGCTACCGCCTGTTGCGCCATTTCCATTATAAGTAACGTAATATCTATTGTAAGAAGCTCCTTTGCAAGTATGTGAAGGAACTGTTGTAGCTTGCTCTTCTGATCCGCAAATAATGCATCCAGAAGCTATAGCACTGTCTTCAGCGCAGCTAACAGAAGAAATCTTTGCAACATAATCTGAATTTAAATAAATATATGTATCTCCCGCAATAGATTGACCACAGTCGGCACAATAAGCACTCCAAGCTGGAATAGTTCTTTTCCCACAAGGATTTGCACTCCAAGTAAAGTAATTATCTCCAACTCTCCACTCTTTAATCCAACCGTGAATACAAGCTCCTTGAGAGTTATTTTCGTTTTCGAATTGTTGAGCTACCCATTTGTTTATAGGAATTACTGGATTTAAACTCCTTCTGTCGTAAGAATATTCGTGCATACCCGTTTCTACAGACCAGGTTTGCTCCACACCAGTATATTTAGTAGTACCAATTGCAACACGTTCTTGATAATATGTTCCAAGTGGTTGGTTATAATTTGCTCCTGTAATTACAGTCCCTTTCAAGACTAAATAATCAGCTGCAATTGCAATATTTGCTATACCAGTTGTTCCAAGTAGAATAACAACTAAAATAATGCTAGAAATAAATTTGTTTAAAATCTTATAAAATTTTGATTTAGATAACATTTAGCCAATCCTCCTATTTTTATTATTAATTAAATTATAATACTAGTTATAAAGCTAGTAAATAGGCTATTTTTAGGCAAAAATGTCAAAATATGTTAAATAGTTTACGGAACTGCATTTTGAGCCAAAAACAAATTAAACTTTACATTTTTTTTACATTTTTTATAATGAGATAAAAAATTTTTTTAATGCTAGTTTCTCCCTATTTTTTAGGGCTTTTTTAACAAAAATGTACAAAAAAATTAAGCTAAAATGCTAATTTGCTTACGGAGCACTGCTTTGGCACTCTTTTTCATTCCTTTTGACGCTATTTAGAACGGTTCCAAAAGGTTAATTAGAGGTCAGATGTTGGAAAGCGGAGGTCAGATAACTGCTGTATTATATAAGCCTCTTTAGTTTTTGTTACTGTTTTGATGGTTTTTGGAAGGAATTTGCTTAAGGAACTTTTGTCATAGTTCAAAGCTTTTGGATCTTACTTTTTCTATAATTCTTTAAGGGCTTTGGCAATTTGTAATAATTTTCTGATTTATGTTTCATATATTTTTATTTTGTGTTATTATATATAATATTATTTTTCATTATATTGTTTTATGGGTGGGGTGGTTGTAATGTACTGGAATAAAATTATACCGGAGCTTTCCGTTTCTAATCTTGAAATAAGTTTGAAATTTTACAAAACTGCTGGCTTTATTGTTGAATATGATAGGCCTGAAGATAAATTTGCTTTTATTTCACTTGGTGAAATTCAATTTATGATTCAAGAGCTTACTTCTAATGGAAAATGGGATTTAAATACTCTTTCGTACCCTTTTGGTAATGGAATTAATTTTCAACTTGAGGTGCCTGATGTTACAAAAATCTATAATTCTTTTTTACAGAGTAATTATAAAATTACTTTTGACTTGGAAGAAAATTGGTATAGGCAAGGAAATAAACTCTTAGGGAATAAGGAATTTTTAATTCAAGACCCAGACGGATATTTACTAAGATTTTCAGAAGATTTAGGAGAAAAAACTGAGTTATTTTATTGTTAATACCTTCATATACTTTTCTCCTTCATTCTACATTTTTATTTTAATTCATCATTTATTTTATGTATTGGGAATTTATTTTCTTTTAATATGGATTTTATTACTTTTGGCACTAATGGATACTCATCAATTTTATTTATTTCTATCCATTCATATTGTAAATACTCTTTTCCTTCAATATTTTTCATTGTATATTCTATTTTTTTATCGTCTTCATTTATAAATTCTATCTTGTGCACAAACATTATTTCATGATATTTTGAGTTTTTCATTTCAAAAAAATTTTCAATTGTTGATATATATCCTATTATTTCAATATCTTTACCTAATTCTTCTTTAATTTCTCTTTTTATTGTATCAACTGAATTTTCTCCTATTTCAACTCTTCCTCCAATTAGTGCATAGTGGTCAGAATTAACATTTCTATGAACTAAAATTTTCCCATTATGAATCATTACTCCTGCTGCTCTTACATTTAACTTATAATTATTTACATCAAGTGTTATATCCATATAAATTTCTCCTTTTTTTCCATACTTTTTATATGCTACAATTACTAATTTACTATCCACTCACCATTTTTCTTACCATTTTTTCTTTCTACTAAACCTTTTTCTTGCATTTCTGACATATATGTTTTGACAGTTCTTACAGATTTATTAATTTGTTTTGCAATTTCTTCTTGAGTTACTGTTGGTTTATTTTTTAATATGTTTATAATTGCTTGTTCCTCTAAAGTGCAATTTTTGCACTTTAAATTGTTTTTGTCTGCACTTTGAACATTATCTATATGTGTATATCTATTCTTTAATTCATAGTTACTATCTGTTAATAAATTATAAAAGAATTTTTCTAAAAATGAAGTATCCTCAAATACATTTTTTTCAAAATTTTTGTAATTAGCTCTTACTAATGAATTTCTAAAATACCATGAATTTTCAGCAAATACTTCATCATTGATACTAAATCCAAAAGTTCTTAAATATTTTATTATAAATACTGCTGTTGTTCTTGTATTGCCTTCACAGAATGGATGTATTTGCCATATATTAGATGTAAATCTGCATAGATGTTTTATAGATTCATCTAAGCTTAATCCTTTATATGAAAAATTTTTTTCTTGTTCAAAATCATATTCTAATGTTTCTTTTATTGTATCGAATGGTGCATATATTACTGTATCTCCATTTAATACCCATTCTTTTTTAGTAAAATTATAATCTCTATATCCTCCCGCTCCAGCAAATATATCTTTAAATAATCTTTTATGAATATTTAATAATTCTGTTGGTGAAAAATTAAATGCTTTTTCACTTAATATTTCTGTAATCCTTACTGCAACTTTATCTGCTTCTTCACTCTCTTTTTCAAAGTTTCTTCTACTGCCTTGAACTTCATAATATTCATCTATTCTTATTTTTGCTTCTTCAATATTTATTGCTCCCTCAATGTGTTCTTTTGCTGTCTTTATTAAGTATTTTGAAGGTTTTAATCCATCTACATCTTGCAAACCTATTGCCGTTTCCCATGTTTTAGTCTTTTCTATTCGGCTTGGCTCTCCTTGTTTTATATATTCTACTAGTTCTAAGTTCCAGTCTTCTTTTTTATCCATTAGAAATACCTCCTACATGTATATTATATCTTGTAATTGATATAATATCAATATTTAAAGTGCAATTTTTGCACTTTAAAATGTAAAAATTGCACTTTAGGATGTTTATTTTTTCTTCTATCTAAAAATTCAGCTTTTTATTTGCTAAAAAACAGGACCTACAATGTAGAATCCTGTCCGATTAAGATATGTAGCTTACAAAGCTTCCACTACAACCTCAATCTTTACAACACGCTCCCATCCAGCATGTTCAAAACGATATTCTGTTTCTTCCTTTCCTGTTGCAGGATTTACGATGGTATTCCCAGTAGGAACCCTGTTCGCCTTTGCCCTGATAACAGGCTTGCTGTTGTTGCGTGGGTTGGTGAGGTCCGCCAAAATTGCGGGCGGAAGTACTACAGCCAGAACATCACAGTCAGTACCTGCTTCAACGACATCTTTCCAGCTACTTACGGACTGTTTAAAGGTCTTCACCTCAATCTCTCCATAAATCCGATTCAAATCCGCTACCTGTGCCTCTGTCAGTTCATGTCTGCTTAACCACAACACTCTCATCATCTTTTTTCCTCCAAAAATTTTTTCTTTATTGATATGTGTCCTCCTGTAAGAGCGAGGAAATTTACTTTGAAACAATATTATTATATCATGTTTTACATAAAGTTTCAATATATTTAATAATATTTAAGCTTAAATACACAACCATCTGGAGTTGAAAACATGAATATTAAAAAAATTAAATTTCATATAATTAAGTAATTACTATTTTTTAATTATATTATTATCCCATTTGTATGGTCAATCTCATGTTGTATTACCTCAGCAACAAATTCTGTATATTTTGCATGTTGTTTATTAAAATTCATATCCAAATAATCAACCTCAATTTCTTTATATCTCTTACATTTTCTTTCTCCAATTAAAGACAAGCAACCTTCTTCTGTTTCATACTCTCCTCTTCTACTTGTAATAACAGTTCTAACATCATGTGCTTTTCTATTATTTTCTATAAATTTTACCTTATCTTCTATTTTGGCTTGAATATGGCAATCGCTTTTTTTAGTATTTCTAATTCTTCTTTTAATTTCAAATTTTCTTTTTTAAGTTTCTTCATTTCATGATTGCTTGTGCTTTCTTCTGTTTTTATTTTTCCATATTCATTTATCCATCTATAAATTGTTGCATCTACTAAGCCATATTCACGTTTTAATTCACATTCTGGTTTCTTGTTTTCATACAATTCCACTATCATCTTTTTAAAATCTTCATCATATACTTTTCTTTTGGCCATTTTTGACACACTTCTTTTAAATTAGTATACATAATTCATTATACGCTCTCTCATTAAATGTTTCCATATATCTATTCTAACACCAATTTCTACTATACTTTTAGTTAACTTCATCTTTTCTATTTCTTCCATTATCCTTTACCCTATCCTTTCAAATAATATTCTATCATTTTGATATATTGATCTTGTGCATTTAAACAAGTATCAATTAAATATCCTTTTTCTCTATTTTCTTGATATTCTTTTAATCCTCTATAATAAAATAATTTGTCTTTGTCCAGAATTATAAATGGAATAATATTATTTTTCAAACATTCTTTAAACATTACCATTCTTCCAACTCTTCCATTACCATCTTGGAATGGATGAATTTTTTCAAATCTTGCATGAAATTCAATTATTTCTTTTATTGTAATTTTAGATAGTGAGTTATACCATTCAATTAATTTTTGCATTGCTTTAGGAGTTTCTTTAGGTGATGTTGTTTTCATCATTCCAGCTTCATTTGGTAATTTCTTATATTCTCCAACATTAAACCATTCTTTTCTGCTATCCATTGTTCCTTCTTTTAATATTCTATGAAACTTTTTTATTATTTCTTCTGTTAAATCTTCTTCCGCTATATCTAACATATAATCAACTAATTTAAAATGATTTGCTGTTTCTAATATATCATCTACACTGGCTACCGTTTCACCTTCAAATAATATTGTGTTAGTTTCAAAAATATATCTTGTTTGATCCTCTGTCAGTTTGCTACCTTCAATATGGTTTGTATTATATGAAAATATAATTTGTGTATTATGATATAAATTACCTTTTAATTGCATTTCTTTCTGTTCTCTTAATACTTCTAAAACATTTATTTTAGATACATCAACCTTATCATCATTTTCTTTTAGTAATTCATCTATTGTAATTCCAAATGTTTCTGATAATCTTTTTATAGACTTAATATTAGGTTCTAGCATTCCTGACTCATATTTAGAAACTGTTCCTGGCTCTACTTCCAATATTTCCGCAATATCTCTTTGTGTCATTCTTTTTTCTTCTCTATATTTTTTTATTTTATCACCTAATTTCATAAACTTACTCCTTTTTTACTCTATTTATATTATATCATATTATTTCCAAAAAAGAAATATATCATGCTGTTTTTATTTAAAATATTTCTTAAATAGAATATAAGTACTTGACAATTTTTTCTCTGCTTTTAATGTTAATAGATATAACACTTTTAATAAAGACATGTCTGTTGGAAATACATTTCTGTTTCGATTTATTCGTTTATAGGTACTGTTTAAGCTCTCTATCGCATTTGTTGTATACATTATTTTTCTTATTTCAGCAGAAAATTTAAAGAATACTGAAAGTACATCCCAGTTATCTATCCAACTTTGAATCGCACCAGAATATTTATGTTTCCATTTTTCTTCCAACTCTAATAAGTTAGTATACCCTAATTCCTCTGTACTTGCTTTGTAAACTGTTTTTAAATCATTAGCAAGTTCTTTTCTATCTGTATATGGTACATACTTTAAAGAGTTCCTTATTTGATGCACTATGCATCTTTGATATTCCGTCTTAGGGTATATTGCTGATATTGCATCTTTAAGCCCTGTCAATCCATCTGCACATAATACTAAAATATCTTGTACTCCGCGATTTTTAAGCTTGTTTAATACAGCCATCCAATATTTTGCACTTTCATTTTCTCCAAATGTTATTGTTAAAACTTTTTTCATTCCATCTTTATCAATTCCTAACACAACATAGGCTGCTTTTTTTACTATCTGTCCATTATCTCTAACATGAAAATGAGTAGCATCAATAAATACTATAGGGTATACACTTTCTAATTTCCTTTTTTGCCATTCTTGTATTTCAGGTATAATTTTATCTGTTATATCACTTATCATATCTGGTGAAAGATTACAGCCAAATATCTCCTTTATTTGTTCTTGAATATCCATATCAGACATTCCTAATGCATACAAGGATTTATTTACACAACTTTTTCTATACTCTCTTTTACCCTATTTCTCGTTACTTCATTTCTTTTAATTTAGCAGTTATATCAGAATTATAAATATACTTGCCATCAATTTTTTCATATACATCTCCAACTTTTGCATTTTTAGGTAAATCTATATCAGATATTGCATATGGTCCACCATCACCATGTTCTGATATACAAACTGATCTCTCATCCATTACCCAAGCGAAGTCATTTCCCTTCCAACTTTTATTATCTAAAAAAACTTTTCTTCTCTCATATCTATTATATTCTTCCATAACATTACTCTCTTCATTTTTATTTTGTATATTATTTATTGTATTTTCTAATGCATTTTTTAGCTCTTCAATAAATTCCTTTATAAAATTATTATTACTATTATCATTTCTTCTATCAAATAGATTTAAGTCCACGATTTCACCTCCTAGTCTGCTAATTTGCTTTCTCCTGTTGCATAATCAATAATAATTCCATCTTGTACATTATACACATATACATTAAAGTGTAATTTTCCATTATCCTCTATAGAATATGCTTCAATGTTTACACCACTTGCCAATTCATTCTCACCTTCAAAATATGGAGTAACTCTATATAATACATGGTTAGTTTGATTTTTCTTTAAGTAATTATATACTTCATCTTCAAATTTTTTCATTCCTTTTATATTAAAGTCTCGAGTACCTGTCATTAAATTTCTTTCATCAACATCTATTCCACCAAGATTCCAACCAATCACATGACATCTATGATATAGGTATTTACCAAGAACAACATCTTTGCTATACTCTTTCTGTTTAAATCCTGATGGGGTAATTGAATCGTAATCATCTTTTTTATCATCTTCATTTACTTTTTTCCAACTAGTTTTTATCATTGCCATTCCGTACTCTTCCATTTTCTAGATTAGAATAATGAGCTCCATCTATATTAATGTCTTCTGTAGTAAATTCAGGGATATTATTGTTTATTTCAATAAATATTTCTCCACTATATTCTGGAATATTTGATATATCATAAGAAATTTTGTTATTTTCTACAATATTTCCTGTTTGATTTTCTTCCTCATTGTTAAAATACCCACCTATAGCAATTATTATAATAAATAACAATATTATTGCAATTGGTTTTAATTTACTTGTATTTTTATTCATTTATTTCACCCACATATTTAATATCATAATATAGAAAATTTTTCAATATTGGTCTATGTGAATTTTTATTGTAAATTAGAATAATTTAAGAAATAATTTTTAAGTTAAATTTTAATAATTCGAAAATAAATATTGTTGATTTTTTGAATTAATTATACAACCTGTGTATTTTTATATCATATTTTAAGCAAATTTTCAATAATTTTGATTTAATATTTCTATATTTTAATCGAGTAGGAACTAAGTGATTATTTCACTCTAATATCACTTTTGGCTATTGGATCTATGTCAAGTTTTTGGACACTTTTTTTGAGAATTTTTTTATTTTTTAATAGTCTTTCATTTTTCTTTCATACTGCTTGTTTTCTATTTCTTCTGGTGTTCTATAATTTATAGCTGAGTGTATTTTTCTACGATTATACCAACTTTCTATAAATTCAAATATTACTCTTCTTGCTTCTTCAAATGTTTTATATTCATGTAAATTTACTTCTTCTTTTTTAAGATTGCATTGAAGCTCTCCATACTCGCATTGTCATATGGGTACCCCTTTCTTACTGTATGAATGCTTTAAATCCAATTCTTTGAAATATCTCTCAACTTTATTAGATGTATATTAGCTACCTAAATCGCTGTGAAATATTGCTCCTGTTTTAAATTTTCCTTTATTCCTTGCGTTTTGGATTGCTTTTATTACTAGTTCTGCGTCCATTGTACCTCCATAGCTATATCCTATTATGTTCATTCTATATAAATCCATTACTATCGCTAAATACGTCCATCCTTTTTCCTTTGTATAAATATATGTTATATCTGATACTAGTTTTTCGCGTAATCCTTCTGCCTTAAAGTTTTGGACTAATAAGTTTGGCTTATTTGTATCATCTACTTTTCCTTTACTTCCACTCGGTCTGTATTTTTTTACTATTATTGATTTTAGCCCCATTTTCTTCATTCTTCTTGCTACTCTTTTTTGGCTTGCCCTTATTCCTCTCTTTTCTAGTGCTTTTTGGATTTTGAGCGAACCATATCTTCCTTTTGAGTTTTCATACTCTTTTAGTATTTCTTTATCTAATTTTTCCATATTCATTTATCCATCTATAAATTGTTGCATCTACTAAGCCATATT
>USFC01000009.1 GCA_900553865.1 uncultured Clostridium sp. | reverse complement strand
TTACAAGTGCCCCGTCCCCAAATGTCCTTTTTATTATATTTCTCTATTCAAATTGCCATTTGTGTAGTCTTTGCCTTCTAACCTGCCGCCAGAGAGAATAGTATTTACAATATTATTAGTGGTAGCAACGGTTTCGTCTAATAAATCTATACGATAAGAAGTAGCTTTAGAAAAATCGTTTGCACAAATAGAAGTTATTTTGCTATTATAAAGTGTGCTAACAGTTTGAATACTGTCAGGAAGAATAGGAAACAAAAAGCCTAGTCTATCTTTTAAATAATATTCTATGTTATTTTTGCATTGTGTTCCACAAGTAGGGTAGCATTTATTAGTTTTTCCAAGTAAGCAATAATTCATAGTCATAAGTGGCGTTCTGCCATAAACAATTAATTCTTGAGCTACACTAGAATTATTTAAAAGGTCATCTATTGTGAATTTGTCTAGCTCAGGTGAAATTGTCAATTTATTAATTCCAAGCTCTTTCCATTCTTGAATGCTCTTACTGTTATAGATATTAAGAGTATAATTGCCAATAAAATTAAAGCGATTTCCATATTTGTTTTTCATTTGGTAAATAAAATTGCCACTTGAAAGGTTTGAAACAACAAAGCCAGCAATTTTAAAATTTTCAATAGAATTGTCTATAACATTGCGAAGCAAATTAGTATAGTTTGACTTTATAATTGTAGGCAAATAGATATATGTATTAAAATTTTCACCAATATTTTTAATAACACTTTCATATTTTTTATTTCCAAAGTATTTTAATGGAAGGTATATATTATCTACATTTTTAAGGTCACTGTAATTTTTGTTTTCGTCTAAAAGGTTTAATAAAACAGAAATTTCTTTTTGTTTGTTAGATTTAGTAGCTGCATCAATAGAATTATTAATAGGTGTTTTATCAACTTTTATTGTTTCATTTAAATTAAGCGAAGTAGGGGAAGTTCTTAAAATTCTACTATTTGCAATTAACAAAATTTCATCTAAAGCGTTCCTTCTTAACTCATTTAAGACCTTGATAGAAGGCAAAAACAAGTTATCATCTAATACAACATCAATATTCTTAAAGTTGAAAATAGTATCTTTTGTTTTATTAAGCTGAGTTATAACCCTATCTTTGTCTAAAGGTTGCGATTTTGCTTCAACAGGGCAAACTGATGAAGCAAATGAAACATTAATATCATTAAAAATAGGGTTGGTATTAGAAATAGTGCTAACTTTTAATAAAACAGGAGAATCCTTTTTTAATGTGATACAAGCAGTTAAATCCACTTTTTTATGTTCTTCTTGGTAAGATGAATGCGCTAAAGCAGAAAGCTCTTTACTGTTAGTTTTGTAAACTTTATCTCCAATATGCAAATTACCTTTCATTCTGCCAACTTCAACAAGTTGCTTTTTTAAGCCGGTGGTAATATTTTTATTTTTTAGCATAAGCTCAGAAACAGTATATTTTGTAGCTTCTTTTTCAAATTCGATAGTGTCACCAATAGAAACATCATCAGTTAAGTTGATAAAAACATGACCTTTATTAGGTTTTAAGTTTGCAATGTTTCCAATATAAATACCCATATTGTTTGGCTTTTCAGAAAATACCAACGAAGTATTTGCTTTTGAGTCTAAATGACCAGTAGAAAAACCACCACGATTAAATACTTGCATTAAATCTTTTACATCTTTTGGGTCAATTATATAAGGATTATCAGATAAAGCTAAATCAATATATTTTCTATAAATTCGAGTAACAGTTGCAACATATTCAGGAGTCTTCATTCTTCCTTCAATTTTGAAACACATAACTCCAGCATCAATCAATTTAGGCAAAAACTCTAAAGCACATAAATCTTTAGTACTAAGTAAATAACCTTTTGACGCAAAATGAAACGTCCCCAATGCTTCATAAGGAAGTCTACACGGACCAGCACATTTGCCACGGTTTCCAGACCTTCCGCCTACCATACTTGAAAACAGGCATTGACCAGAATATGATATGCAAAGTGCACCATGTATAAAGGTTTCTATTTCTATATTTGTGTTTGCACATATATATTGTATTTCTTCTAAAGATAATTCTCTAGATAAAACAGCTCTTTTGAAACCTAATTTTTGTGCTTCTAATGCACCTTCTAAATTGTGAATTGTCATTTGAGTGCTAGCGTGTATTGGCAAGTCTGGGAAGTTTTTTATTAGAAAACGTGCCAAACCTAAATCTTGTACAATTATTGCATCTATGCCAAATTCATAAGCTTTTTTAGCTAGAAGAACTGCATCGTCAAATTCGGTGTCTTTTATTAATGTGTTTAAGGTTAGGTGAGTATTAACACCTCTTAATTTTGCATATGAAATAGCCTCTTTTAAATTAGATAAATCAAAATTTGTTGCAGAAGCTCTGGCATTAAAATTTGCAGCACCAAAATATACGCTGTCTGCACCATTTTGAACAGCAGCTTTTAAACATTCAAAATCTCCAACAGGAGAAAGTAATTCTATTTTTTTCATATTTAATCTCATCTCTTTCTTAAGGTGCAAAATATTCTTTGAAAAATTATAATATTTAAGTCTTTTGCTCCTTACTTTTTTTACAAAGCCATTATACCATAAACATCTTTGTAACACAATAAATAAAAAAATCATATTATATAACATATAAAATAAAAAAAGAGGAGGAGAAAAAATGCAAGACGAAATAAGAAATTGTGGTTGCAATAATGGCTGCGGTTGTGGTAATAATGGAGGTTTTTTAAACGGATTATTTGGTGGCTGTGGTTGTGGTGATAGTGAAATTTTATTTTTCATAATTATATTCTTACTATTATTTACAAATTTTGGCGGAGGCTGTGGTTGTGGAAGAAACTGCTAAAAATGGCTAAAAACATATTGTAGGAAAACTTTCCAAACTTTTGTACTATATAAGTATAGGAATTATTATCTGATTTCTATACTTTTTTTTATATTATAGGAAAGTTCTTCAAACTTCCCTATAATATAAAAAGCTTCGCTAAATATTCCACACAAATTTTATTACATAAAATTTGGCGGGCGAACAAAGACGAGGCATGAAAAGTTTGATAAAAGAGCTAAAAATATTAATCATTGCCTCTTTTGTTCTTATAGGAAAGCTTACCAAACTTCCTTAGAATATAAAAGATGACATAGCAATGCTTTGCTAAGATTTTTTGTATAGTAACAAAAATATTACTGAAATATTACATTTTTATGAGTTTAAGTAATTTTATTGACGTATTTTGGGGCAAATGTTATAATTTATTTGAGCGAAAAATGTAGAAAAAACTAAAGAAATGGCAAAATATGCTAAGGAGGAAAATATAGTGAATACTAATTTATATATAATAGCGAAACATAAGCTTTTAAAGCTAGTATTTATAGTAACAATACTAACTTTTATAGCTTATGTTTTTTTGGGAACAGTAATTCAAAATAAGCTGTTTGCGGCACAAACAAGAGAGGAATATTCAAGTAAAATTAATAACTATCCAGGCTATAAAGAACTAATTGAAAAATTAAAAGCAAGTCATCCAAATTGGAAATTTACAATGTTTTATACTGGACTAGATTGGAGCCAAGTAATAAAAAATGAAACAACAGCAACTCATGGTAGAAACGTTGTACCAGCAAGTAAGCCAAGTTCATGGAAATGTAGTGTATGCGGAGATACACCACATGGAGGCTCTTCATGGAGATGTGCATCAGAGGCAGCAGTTTCATATTATATGGACCCAAGAAATTGGCTAAATGACGCATATATATTCCAATTTGAAAATTTATCTTACAATGGTGAAATCCAAACCATAGAAGGTGTAAGAAAAATTATAGCAGATATGGGATATATGCAAGGAGATAAAATAACATATACTACAACAGATGGAAAAACAGCGACATTAAATAAATCTTATGCACAAGTAATTATGGAAGCAGCAAGTAATGCGGGAATAAGCCCATACCATTTAGCTTCAAGACTTCGCCAAGAGCAAGGTGCAGGTTCAAGACCTGGAGCTACTGCATCAGGTACATATAGTGGATATGTTGGATATTATAACTTTTTAAACATTAAAGCTTCTGGAGCAACAGATGCACAAGTTATAGCAAATGGACTAGAACACGCAAAGAAAAATGGTTGGACAAACCCAGAAATAGCAATAAAAGAAGGAACAAAAGTACTTGCTAAAAATTATATAAATGATGGACAAGATACTTTATATTTACAAAAATTTGATGTAGACAGTTCAGATGGTACTTTATATTACTTCCAATATATGCAAAATGTTTCAGCAGCGGTAACAGAAAGCACTAAAGTAAGAAGTACATATGAAAGCTTAGGATTAATAAATAGTTCAATTGAATTTGTAATACCAGTATATGAAAATATGCCAGAAACGATATGTAGAGAGCCAGTAGATGCAGGAATAGTAACACAAAATGTTAAAATAAAAGGAACAAATGTAAATGTAAGAAATGGAGCAAGCATATCATCTAGCGTAATTGCTACTGTAAATACAGGAGATGTTCTTCTTAGAATAGAAATTGCCTCAAGCAGCACTAATGGAGTTTATTGGGATAAAGTAGTATTACCAGACGGAAGAAAAGGGTACATTTCACGTAGCTATTTGGTAGAAATAGCAGATGTAACAAATTGCAATGATACAGTAATTGCAAATACATCAGTTAATTTGAGAAATGGACCGGGAACAACCTCTACAACGATAATTACAACTTTAATAAAAGGACAAATGTTGACTAGAATAGAAACAAATGCATATAATTTAGATGGATATGTATGGGATAGAGTAAAATTAGCAGACGGAAGACAAGGATATATAGCTCAGCAATATATTAGCAAAGCAGGGGAAAATTCTGAAAACAATGGAAATCAAAAGAGTGAATTAATAAAAGTAATATGCAATTCAGGTCTAAATGTAAGAGAAGCACCAGGAACAACTCAAAAAGTTTTAACATATTTGAAGAAAAACGAAATTTTAACTAGAATTCAAGCAGGAGCTTCAAATGCAGATGGATATGTATGGGATAAAGTAGTTACTTCAGGCGGAATAGAAGGTTATATTGCAAGGGGAGATTCAAAAGAAAGTTATATACAAGTAGTTGAAGAAAACAATTCAGATAGTAAACCAGATGTTCCAACAACAAAAAATGATAAATTCAAATTAGAAGACTCAAACTTAATTTGTGAACCAGCCACAACAGTAGAAACAGTTAAAGAAAAATATACAGATACCAAAATTGAAGTAAAAGATTCTAGTGGAAAAGAAATTTCTACTGGAAATATAGGAACAGGATATAGCGTAACAATAGGAAACAAAAAGTATATTGTAGTAAAAATTGGAGATATTAATGGTGATGGCATTATAGATGCAAGAGATTCATTGAGAGTTCTTAAGTATTCAGTAGGAACATACAAAATTGATAATGAATTTGCAAATGCAGCAGATATAAATAAAGATGAGGTTATAGATGCAAGAGATTCATTGAGAATCCTTAAATATTCAGTAGGAACATTTAAAATTACAATAGAGGAGATAAATTAATGGAAAAAATAAAAAATATTTTAAAAATAATAATAATTACTATAATAGTAGTATTAGCATTACAAATAAATGTAAATGCAGTAATAACATCAACGGATAAAGTTGTTGAAACAGGAGAAAATGTTACAATAACAATTAAATCTAGAAAGGCTTTAGGAGCATATACAATTAATTTAACTGACGCCGGTGGATTAACACTTATTTCTTCGTCTGGAGAGCAAGTTAGTGCTGATTATAAAACAATATCAGGTTCTTCGACAACAGGAATAACAAATTTAGGAACATATACTTTTAAAACACCAAGTGTTAGCAAGGATACTAAATACAATGTAAAATTTATTATAAAAGGAATGGAAACACCTGATTTGGAAAGCTTGCCTGATGAAGTAAATACAGCTACTGTAACAGTAAAAGCAAAACAAACTACACCAACGCCAGACCCAACTCCTACTCCAACACCAACTCCAACACCTTCAGAATCAGAACCAACCTTTACAAGTACCAACAAAACAATGTATGTAACAGGAAAAACAAACTTACGTGCAAGTTGGTCAACAAGTAGTAGTGCAACAGTAGTAGAAAAAGGAACGGAATTAACAGTAACAGGAACATCAACACAAAAGGTTAATGGATATGTGTGGTATAGAGTTTCATATAATGGACAAACCAAATATGTATCAAGTAGCTTGCTAACATCAACAAAACCAGAAGAGGACAAAAAAACTGAAGAAACAACAAAATCTAACAATGCAAACTTAAAATCACTAGAAATAGCTAATTTTGAATTTACACCTAGCTTTAATGCGGATGTAACACAATATACACTAGAAGTTACAAATGACATAAATGAATTAGAAATAAAAGCAGAGGCAGAAGATTCAAAAGCTACTGTAACAATAAATGGAGAAAAAGATTTAAAAAATGGAGAAAATAGCGTAACAATAAAAGTAAACGCAGAAGATGGAACAGTTAAAATATATGAAATAAAAGTTACAAAAACAGAAGCAGCAACTTTAGGATTAAAATCTTTAAAAATAGCAGGAACAAACATAGAAACAAACTTTAAAGAAGATATATTTAATTATGAAGTAAAAATAAACGAAAACTTAAATAAATTAGATATAGAAGCAGTTGCAAGTGAAGAAGGAGCAACAATAGAGATTCTAGGAAATGAAAACCTACAAGAAGGAGAAAATTTAATTACAATTATTGTTACCTCTAAAGATGGAGAAAACAAAGCAACATATCAAGTAAAAGTAACAAAAGAGCTAGCAAAAGTAGCAGAAGCAAAAACAACTAAAATGGACCCAAAAGTATATATGTGTATGGGAATTGCTGCAGCAGCATTTATAGCACTAATAATAGTAATTGTATATACAGTAAAAACTAGAAAAATAAATGATTATGGAGAAGAAGCAGAGGAAGAAATTCCAGACAAATTGCCAGAAAGAAAAAGTGAAACAGTAGCAGAAAAAGAGGAAAATCAAAATAAAGAAGAGAAAACTCCAGAAAATAAAGTAGAAGATAGAAAAAATTATTTCTTAGATGTAAATCAAAATGAAAATGGCGAAGAAGCAGATGGCCTAAAAAGAAAAAGAGGAAAACACTTTTAAAAAATAGAGCACATAGGGAAGAATTAAAAACATTTCTGCATTCTGCATAAAATAAAAAATCCAGACGTTAATCTGGATTTTTTATTTTCCATATGTGCTTTAAAGCTTTTCAAAATGTCAAATTGTGCCTTTGGACTTAGTTTTCTTTGTAAATGCTTATGAAAACTACTGAATAATAAGAACTTGCTTCAATTCTAATTGGAAAATCATAAGTGTTTTTGAAAGCAAAGTCTTTATGTCCATAAGCTACAGTGGCATCTTTTTTTGCATATGCTGAGCCAATAGAATGCTTGTGAAGCTCAGTTGGAATAATAGTTGTGTCAAGAAGAGCGTTATAAAGTGCAGTACTAACTTGACAAACACCGCCTCCAAGACCAGGTGCAGACTTTTTGTTAATAATAACAGGAGCCTCTAAATAACCTTTTTTCTTAGTGGTTTTTCCTACAATTTTACTCCATCTAAACTCTTCATTTGGTTTAAGCATAATTCCATTAATAGTAGCACATGCAATAGCAATATTGGTATCTCTATTTGTACTAGATTTGTACTGAATAATGGAATTACCAAGCAAATCAGAGTTTTCGGAAATATCTTCTTCGATGAAAGAAATATATTTCCAGAAGGCATAACCGCTTATTCCTTGGTATTCTACTCTAAACCATTTTCCAGACTGTTCAAAAACATAAAAGATTTCACCGTCTGTTACTGTGGTAAGTAAAGTAGAAGAATCATCAGGCATTTTACGAATATTTAATTCTTTACAATCCCGAATAGTTGCAGGAAAGCCAAAAAAAGCCAAATCATCATCTGTACCTACACCAATAGAATTATTTTCTGCAAAGGTAGAAGGTGGAGCATTTTTAGATTCTTCTGCAAATGATGTTAAGCAGGGGAACATAAAAAAAAGTGTAGCCATAAAAAGAGTGGCTAAAAGTTTGTTGAAAGCTTTCATTACGAAATCCTCCCTAAATATAATAGTTTTATGTAAAGAAAATTGTACTACATTTCGAAAAGAAAAGCAATAAATAAACGAAAATAATTTTACAATTAGACTTGTTATTTAAAAAAAATTATAGTATAGTAATAATGAAGCAAAAATAAAAGATGCTACTGTAGCTCAGTTGGCAGAGCAACAGATTCGTAACCTGTAGGTCGCCAGTTCGATTCTGGCCAGTAGCTCCAACGACGTTTCTGTTCGAACTTTATAGAACAGATAGATATGAAAATCAATCAGTAAAATGGTTGATTTTTTCTTTTGTAAAAAATCATCCTAATTCTATATGGAAAGGATGGTGCTTGAAATGAAGATAATTAAACAAAAACTAGAATTTGAGGAATGTCTAAAACAAAGACTTGAATTTATATGTGAGTTTTCAAAAGCTACTCCCACTTTTATAAATGGTAGTATTAGAAAATTAGAGAGAACTAATCTTACATATATTGAGCCACATAGAGTGATTATTAAAAATATTACTTTTTTACTAAAACCACATTAACACAAATACAAGATAAAATGAGAAATGCTTGTATAAAGTCTTTTAATAAATTCTATGATATGGATTTCAAACTAAAAGAAAAGCAAAAAGGCAGAAATCGAGACATCAATGTTAATGATATGGGTAATTACATAGAAATCAAGAAGCAATTAAAACAGAAAGAACAAAAACTTTCAAAAGCTAATAATCAGACAAAACAACTTGATAATACAAGTAAAGATATAAATACAATATTAAATAATTTAAAATCTACTCTGATGAACAAAAATAATATGGTTATTTCAAGCGAGGATGTCCAAAAAATCAAAAGTTATACAGAAGATGTAAAAGATATAACCCAGACAGTAAGAAATGTAAATGGCTTAAATATAGCAATTAAAGATTTTGAACACTCTAGCTTTGAAATAGAAAAAGAAAATCGTTCTCTTAAATATGAAATAGAGCTAAAAGATAATGAAATCGGCAATTTAAAAAAGGAAATATCTATTAAAGAAAAGATTATAGGCAAGTTACAAACCGAAAAAGAAAAACTAAAACAAGAATTGCAAAAGCTTAAAGGCTTTTGGCATAGTATTATGAGCCATTTTCATAAAAGAATTTGTTTTGATAAAGATAATAACTATAAAATTGTTAGTGATGATCTATACAAAAATGGCATATTTAACGATAACGACAATGAAATTGCAAATAATATTGCTAGAAGAGTAACTATACCAGATGAAAACAAGCAAACCAAAAATAAAAAGAAAAATAATGATACCAGATTTTAAAAGGAGGGAAATTAGTTATGAATAATGAATTACCAAAAATAAAAATTGATGAAAGAACAGGTATTGAATATCGTTTAGAGGGAGATTATTATATACCAAACCTATCAATGCCTAAAGAAGAAAAAATCACTTTAAATAAATATGGAAGAATGAGATTAAAATATTAGAAAGAGTATAAAAAAGCTAATTATACTATAATGCTTATGGATGGAACATTAAATACACATCTAAAAGAACTACAAGAAACGGCAGATAATAGAGTGCAACAGCTTATCATCGAGTTAAAAGTTAAAAGTGATTTAACAGAAAATATGAAAAATACAGATATGCTTTACTGGGTTGGTACAATGAATTCTATTAAGGCTCAAGCAGAAGAAATTGTTTTTAGTGAATTGATTTATATATAAAAATTGTTCAAAGTGAGTGGAAAATAAAACCATTCACTTTGAAATTGTAATGTATATAATATATGGTAAATATTTTTCAAATATGTTACATAAAAAATAAAGTGCAGTTAATGTTTTACCAAAACTGCACTTTATAGAATTGTTAGTTAAACTCCTCTAATTATTAACTTTTAAATATTGTTTCCAGAAAATATCCTCATTCTCATTATAAAACTCAGGATAAACAACTTGTAACCATGGTCTTGCAACAGAATATGCCAAAATGATATCTTTATCTTTAACTTTGCTTGTCGTATTAGCACATTGTACAATATTGGTCAATACTTTTTTTATGGTTTTAACTATAAAGTTTAATGCACCATACTTTGTAATAGCTTTTCCAACCACGAACTTTACAAGAAAGTAAGTAGCTAAAAACATAATCGCATATGTTGCAGAAGTTGCAGAATTAGAAGAAAAATGCGATACAACTACGCTGACAATGACTGTAAAAATAGTTGCGACTATGCTCCGTATAAGTTCTTCTGCAATTCCTTCAATTAGTTCTCTACTGCCACATTCTGGAGAAAATCTTGAAGATTTTTTTATTTCCTCAATGCTCTTTGGTAATCTTTTATAAGTTTCAAGGAAATTTACCATCATATGTTCAGCAGAATGTTTGCTTTTTACTTTAGGAGCAGTTTCCATAGTTTCCATTATAACAACATTTAGAATATTAATTATGAAATATATGATATTCATAATAATTAGAAATACTAAAATGTTGTCAATAATTTTGCTTAAATAAAATACGCCGATAAAACCTAAAATTGAAATTCCAAAAATTATAGAGAATAGTTTTAGGAACTCTTTTAAATTTTCTCTAATTACAGAAATTTTACTTTTCTTATTGTCTTCTTCTTCCTTTTCTTCTTCTAACCTAATTGTGCAACCTTCTTCACACTCAACTGCTACAAGATATTGCGTGTCATTAAGATAGAATCTGATTTCGTTTTGCAGACTAGCTGCATGAAAAACTACAAGTTTTTCTGGGTCATTAGATTTAATAATTGATGTTACTTTATTCCGTTCTTCCATTTTTATTACCTCCAATATAATATAAGTTAATATTTTTTACAATTCCATTTAGAATTATACTCTTATTATACAATGTTTTACATAAAATTGCAAATTCAACACTTTTACAAAGCAAATATTTTCAAAACTACTTGAAAGTTTATAAATTTTATGTTAAAGTGAAAATAATAAATTGATTGATATTTGTATCAATCATTAAGAGAAAAAAGTTGTAGATAACTACGACGTTCGCTCCAAACACTTTTCAAAATATTATTTTATTTGTTTAATATTTATTTTGACTTATATTTCAATATAATAGCACATATTTATATATTTTTCTACACGAATTTTTATTATTGCAAAACTTCTTAGTTCAAGAAAATTTAACAAGACATTTAGACCTGAAAGAAGGTCAAGTTGATTTTAAATAACCTTTAGAGTAAGTCTAAAGGTTATTTGCTTTATGTACTAATTTTATAGTTAGTTTGGATAATAAAGTTAGTAGAATAAAAGATGTTTCAAATATTGCCAATAATGATATTAATAGTTTCTTAAATATGAAACAGAATAGATTTATAGGATTCAAATTTAATTTTAAACCATATGAAGCATGAAAATAAAATAATGTATTTTAAAAAAATTGTGAATAGTAATTAAGTAAAAAAATATAGTATATAAAAAATATAAAAATGCACCTATTTTTGCTTGCAAAGAAAATGCAAGTGTGATAATATGAAAGAGGAAAAATAAAACAGAAGGTAAAAAATTGCTGAAAAAATAAAAATACATATGTATAAAATGTAAAGAAGACGTAAAAAATAAAGGTAAAAACAGAAGTCGGAAATCAGAGGTCAGATGTCGGATGTCAGAAATCAGACAATAAAAAGCAGAAAGAGAAATCTGAGGTCTGATGTCTGAGAGTTAAGAGAAATTTTTAAATATTTGATATAGAAAATTGAGAGGAGATATATTGATGAAAAAAACAAAAGATAATATAGAAAAAATGAAACGCGAAAACCTTACGGAAGTAAAGACAAGTAGTTTTAATGAGCAAATAAAAAGTAAGAAAGCTATAACCTTAGTAGCTTTGGTGGTCACAATTGTTGTTTTAATTTTGCTTGCAGGAGTAAGTATAAATTTAGTAATAGGAAACAATGGAATAATGCAAAAGGCTGCAAAAGGTAGAGAAGATTATAAAGTTGCAGCAATAAATGAGCAATTAGATTTAAATAAAATAGAAGATTATATAGAAGATGGTGCAAATGGAATAGTACTAATAGAAAGTGTAAAAGGCGGAAATTATTTTGAGGCGCCAACAACAGTAAAAGATACAAATGGAAATTTAATCAAAGTGCCACAAGGTTTCAAAATAGCTCAAGACAGTGGACTAAATGTAACAGAAGGTATAGTAATAGAAGATAATGATGTAATTGAAGGAATTGGAAACAATATGGGAAACCAATATGTATGGGTTCCAGTTGGAAATGATATAAAGAATAGTGACGGAACAACTGTCAATATCACACTTGGAAGATATGAATTTGCATCAAATGGAACACCAACATTAAAACAAGATGCAGTAAACTATACACAAGAGATTGAAGTAACATATAATAGTTATAAATATAAGGAGTTGACAATATCAAGAGCTGGAACAGTTGATTCTAATAATAGACTAAATGATACAAATACAACAGCATTAAATTTAAAAGGTTTTATAGATAGTGTAAAAGAAAATGGAGGATATTATATAGCACGTTATGAAGCAAGTTACGGAGTAGATGGAAAAGCAAATTCAAAAGTTTCAGATAGTTATACTGAATCATATGGAGTGCCAGCAAATGAAGAAGGGCAATTATGGAATAATATAACTCAAATAAATGCAACAACAGCAAGCAAAAATTTATATAGTACGGTAAATTCAGATTTAATAAATAGCTATGCTTGGGATACAGCAATAGTATATATACAAAACTTTTCAGGAGATACAGATTATTCAAAACAAAATGGGCGTAGCATAAATTCTTCATTAGCAAATACAGGAGCTAACAGTGATGAAAAATGTAAAATAAATGATATGGCATCAAATAATCTTGAATGGACTACAGAATACTGTACTTACGTTGATAGCGGTATTACTTATCCTTGTACTTGTAGAGGAGGCATTTACAACAACTACAGTGTTCACACTGATTTCAGAGCTCACATAAATAATATGAATGGCGACCGCATCTTTTCTTTTAGGTCAACACTTTATATGTAACATGAAAGAAGAAATCAAAGATCAAAAAACAAAAAAACATATGAGTTTGAAAATTCATATGTTTTTATTTTTGCATTAAACTAAAAGGGACCGTCCCCAATAGTTTAGAGCAACTTTATGTAAAGGACAAAAGTGACCCGTCCCCAAATGTCCTTTATTGTGAAATTTTTTGAAATTCAGGTTCTTTTCCAAACAATTTATTAAGTTTAGAAATAAGAATTTGAACAACACTTCTTTTATAAGGCACTAAAGATACACTGCCAGTAATATTTTCATATATTTCATCTAATTTAGACATTAAATAAATATAATAATCATTGAAATAAGAATAATTATCAGTAGTTCCTAGCAAATCTTTATAACAATAAAGTTTTTTTCTAAAATCTTCAATATCTTGCACAGAATATAAATTCTGCAAACTTTTATTAAAATAAGAGGTGAAAATTCTATTTTGTGTTTTAATAAAAGTATCTTGAATTACTTTTTTACATATTCCAATTTGGCTAGAAGCCTTTGCAACTTCTTTTTCATTTAACTCTTCTTTTTGAAGGCGAGAAGTAGTAATAATAATTTTTTCTTCAGCCTTTAAAATTTTGTCAAATCCCTTTTCTACTTGGCGAAAAGTGGAATCGGAAGTTAAACGAATAAAAGCATTTTTAAATCTATCGTTACTATAAAGAGTGCTGTCAAATAATACAACTTCTCCTACAACATAAGCCAATTGACTAATTAAATTGCAAAGAAGAGGGTAATAAGAAGGTGTAGAAGTAGAAAATTCAATTCCATAATATTTAACAACTTCCTCCTCTTTTTTTAATATTTTAGAAGCAATAAGCTGTACAGCAGCTTCATTTAAAGCCATTCCATGAATTTTAATTCCAGTAAAATCACATAAGCCTAGACGGTATAAGTTTCCTTTTTCGTCTTTAATTTCTTGGAAATGATGTATAAATTCATGAATTGTTAATTCCTTCATTTCTTCAATAGAAAGTCCTTGTTTAAAATAAATACTAGAATTTTTATAAAAATAATTTGCTTCAGACATTCCTTCTGGAATATCAGCAATATACATATTTAAGCTGGATATTGTGCAAAATAAGTCAGCATAATTAAAGTGAGAAAATGGGAAAAAGGCAATAAATTTCTCGGCAACAAACTTAGCCACTAAAGTAGTGCTAAGTACATCTAATTGTTTTATAACTTTTATTCCGTCTTTTTTTAGCTCGTTTTCTATATTCATAATTCTTCATTTTCTCCTCAGATTATTACTATATAGATATTATAAAGTAAATAATTAAAAGAGTGAATAACAGATGTATTAAAATTATATTACAATTGAATTACAAAAGGAAACATAAATTAAAAATTTGGAAAATATTATAGTAGTTTTTGAAATTAGTGGTATAATATAAAAGAAAAAATAACAAAGAAGGGAAGTAGAAAAATATGCAAAAAGGAAAAGTAGTTTTAGTAGGTACAGGTTTTGTAGGAATGAGTATGGCATATTCCATGCTAAACAGAGGAGGAATAGAAGAGCTTGTACTAATAGATATTGACAAAGAAAAAACAATAGGGGAAGAAATGGACTTATCACATGGACTTCCATTTGCTCCACAAAAAATGGTTATAAAAGCAGGAGATTATGATGAATGTAAAGATGCTGAAATAGTAGTAATTACAGCAGGTGTGGCTCAAAAACAAGGAGGACAAACAAGACTAGAATTAGCAGAGGTAAATACAAAAATTGTAAAGCAAATTACACAAAATATAATGGCAAGTGGATTTAATGGAATTATTATAGTAGCCAGCAATCCAGTAGATTTAATGGCATATGTGGTATATAAAGTTTCAGGATTACCAAAAAATAAAGTAATAGGTTCAGGAACAGTATTAGATACAGCAAGACTTCGTTATATGGTAGCAGATTATTTACAAGTATCTAGCAAAAATGTGCATGCATATATAATGGGAGAACATGGAGATTCATCATTTGTTCTATGGAAACATGCATATGTAGGCTGTAAAAGTATAATGGATATAATGAAAGACGGAAATCATCCAATGGAAGATTTAAACAAAATACACCAAAACGTAATAAATGCTGCATATGAAATAATAGAAAAGAAAAAAGCAACTTACTATGGAATAGGAATGTCTTTAAATAGATTAGTAAGAGCTGTATTAGATAATGAAAATGCAGTGCTTACAGTATCAACATATCTAGAAGATGGAAAATATGGACAAGATGACATATATATAGGAGTTCCAGCAATAATAAACGAAAATGGAGTACGAGAACTTTTAGAACTAGATTTAAATAAAGAAGAGCAAGAAAAGTTAGATAATAGCTGCAAAATAATAAAACAAATGAGAGCAGACTCAATTGAAAAAATAATTAATGAATAAAAACAATTTTACTTAGCGAAAATCACTTAAAAAATTAATTTGCATAAAAATAAGAAGAATTATTGTAATTTGTAAGCATATAATGTATAATACCAGAAGAATTCTAAAGTTATAATTATAATTTTAGTTACCACCAATAAAAAAGGGGTAGTATTATGAAAAAATTTTTATCAAATTACAAATCAACAATAATTCTTCTTGTTGCGCTTATTGTTGGTGCAGCCGTAGGGCTAATTTTCAAAGAAAAAGCAACAGTACTTAAGCCATTTGGCGACATCTTTTTAAATCTTTTATTAGTCATAATTGTTCCACTAATATTTTTAACAATAACTACATCAGTAGCAAAAATGAAACAACCTAAGCGTTTAGGTAAAATTATAGGAAGCATAATTGCAATGTTTGTACTTACATCTATAATAGCGGCATTAGTAGGCTTTGCAAGCACATATTTTGTAAAACTTGTAAATCCTGAAGATTCAAGCAAAATAATGGAAACTTTTAAAGATGAAGAACAAGTAGAAGAAACAGAAGAATTGACAATTGCGGAAAGAACAGTAGACCTTTTAACAGTAAACGATTTTTCTAAATTACTTTCTAGGAACAATATAATTGCATTGCTAGTATTTTCAGTAATATTTGGTATAGCAATGAATATGTCAAAAGAAAAAGCAGAGCCAGTTTTAAACTTCTTAAATTCTGCAAATGAAATAGTAAACAACATAATAAAAATAATAATGTACTATGCACCAGTTGGACTTGGCTGTTATTTTGCAACAGTAATAGGAAGCTTAGGTTCATCAATTGCCGTAGGATATTTGAAAACCTTTGTAGTATATTCAATAGTAGCAGTATTATTTTATATAATAATGTACACAATATATGCGTTTGTGGCAGGTGGAGCAAAAGGAGTAAAATCATATTGGAAAAATATAATTCCTTCAACATTAACATCACTTGCAACGTGTTCAAGTGCAGCCTGCATACCTGTTAATATAGAAGGAGCTAAAAAAATAGGGGTTCCAGCAGACATTGCAGAAACAACAATACCACTTGGAACAAGCTTTCACAAAGATGGCTCAATAATAGGCTCAGTATTTAAAATAATGTTCTTAGTATGTCTATTTGGAACAAGTGTAGCCACAGCAGGAGAAATTTTTGGAGTTTTAGGAATTGCGCTATTAGCCACACTTTTGGTAACAGCAGTGCCAATAGGTGGAGGAACAATTTCAGAAATGCTTATAATATCAATGATGGGCTATCCTGTAGCAGCACTTCCAATACTTACAATAATAGCAACAATTATAGATGCACCAGCAACAATGCTTAATGTTGTAGGAGATACAGCATCATCAATGCTAGTGGCAAGAATAGTAGACGGAAAAGACTGGATGAATAAAGAAAAAGATTTAAAAGATGAAAAAATAATGAAAGAAACAATTAAAGTTTAAAAAATGTTTTTGTAGAAAATGCTACAAATGGATATTTGTGGTAGTAAGTTAAAAATAGAGAACAAAACAAAAAATGGGATAGGAAGAATATTCCATTTTTTTGTTTTTTTACAGTCAATTCATTGACTTTTTGGCTTTTTCAGTATATGATATAGATATTAAAAATATGCACTTTTTTAAAAAAAGAACATAAATGTTCAAGGAGGAAATTATGGGAGAAGTTATCGTTATTACATCTGGAAAAGGTGGCGTTGGCAAAACAACCACTACAGCAAATTTGGGTTCAGCATTGGCTTTAAAAGGTAAAAAAGTAGTATTGGTAGATACTGATATTGGACTTCGTAATTTAGATGTTGTAATGGGATTAGAAAACAGAATAGTATATGATATCGTTGACGTGGTAGAAGAAAAATGCAAATTAAGACAAGCACTAATTAAAGACAAGCGTTTTAATGAATTATTCTTACTTCCAGCAGCGCAAACAAGAGATAAAAGTGCAGTAAATGAAGAACAAATGAAAGAATTAACAAACAAATTAAAACAAGAATTTGACTACATATTAATAGACTGTCCAGCAGGTATTGAGCAAGGTTTTAAAAATGCAATAGCTGGTGCAGATAGAGCAGTTGTTGTTACAACAGCCGAAATATCTGCTATTCGTGATGCAGACAGAATTATAGGGCTATTAGAATCATCTGAAATAAAAAATCCAGAATTAGTAATTAACCGTTTACGTCCAAACATGGTAAAAAAAGGTGAAATGATGGATGTAGAAGATATAGTAGATTTATTATCTATAGATTTAATTGGTGTTGTTCCAGATGATGAATATATTATTACACAAACCAACAAGGGAGAGCCAGTTGTATCAAACCACAAAGCTCCTTCAGGGAAAGCATATACAGAAATAGCAAGAAGGATATTAGGAGAGAATATAGAGGTGTCAATTCCTGGAAGAGAGAAAGGATTTTTTGCTAAGTTAAAAAGTATTTTCTCAAAAAAATAGACAAATTTAAATAACGGAGGAAATAGGATGTTCGACAATATTATAAAATTTTTTAAAAAGTTTTCAAAAGATGAAAAAAAGGACTCAAAAGATACTGCAAAAGAAAGGCTTCATCTAGTGCTAATGCAAGATAGAGCAAATGTATCTGCAGATTTTATGGAGCTTATGAAACAAGAAATTATAGAAGTAATTAAAAAGTATATAAATGTAGATGAAAATTCTATAGATGTAAAACTTACAAATAAAGTAAACAGCGATGGAACTACAGGAGCTCCTATGCTATATGCGAATATTCCAATTCTTAATGTAAAAGATGATACTAAGCAAATTAATATAGAAAGAAAATTAGAAAAAGATGTGAGCAAGCAAGCAGATGTAAAAGAGGGAAAAGAGCAAGAAGTTAAAGAAGTACAAGAAGAAAATGCTAACGAAGGTGTAGAAGTAGAAAAAGTAGAGCAAAAAGAACAAAAATCAGCAGAAAACAAAGATGCCGAAGAAAATAAAGAAGAAAATAAAACTAAAAAGGCAGAAAGCAATGAAGAAGTAAAAAAAGACGAACCAAAAACTAAAACACAAGGAGCTACACAAAAACAAGAGGGAAAAGTAGCAGGAAACAAAAACAGAAAAAAAAATAAAAAACAATAGAGGTTTTATAGATGAGAAGAAGATTCTTAAGAAATATGGAATGGGGTATTCTAATATGTACTATTATATTAATAGCAATTGGAATGGTTGCCCTATATACTGCTACACAAGAGTCAAATGGAGATGAGCTAAAAAAACAAATAATATGGTTAATAGTAAGCATACCAATTATGATACTTGTTATTTGTATAGACTATGAGGTGATTGCAAAAATATCACCAATTTTTTATGGTATTTTTCTAATACTCTTGGTAGCTGTTTTATTTACTACTGCTGTAAATGGAGCTACAAGTTGGTTTGAAATAGGAGCATTTTCATTCCAACCTTCAGAATTTGCAAAAATATTTGTAATATTAACCTTTGCATATGTTATTACTAAAATTCAGGAAAGAGGAAAAGATGAAATAAGTAGGCCAACAAAGTTAGCACTAGCCTTATTAGTAGTTGCTGTGCCAGTACTTTTAATAATAAAACAACCAGACTATGGAACAGCGTTAGCATTTTTAGTAGCAACAGTGCTTATACTATTTTCAGCAGGAATTAAAAAAAGATATATATTTACAAGCATAATGGTTGTATTAGTTGCCGTTCCATTATTATACGTTTTCGTATTGCCAGAACACGCAAAAACAAGAATAGATGTATTTTTAAATCCGAACCTAGACCCAAGAGGGGCAGGTTACAACATAATACAATCTAAACTTGCAATAGGGTCAGGACAATTATTTGGAATGGGATTGTTAAAAGGAAATCAAACTCAATTAGGATTTTTATACCCAAAAACCACAGACTTTGTATTTGCAGTTATAGGCGAAGAAATGGGATTTGTAGTAACTGCAGGAATTGTAATATGTTATATAGTGCTAATTACAAAAGCCATTTACGTGGCTAAAACAGCCAAAGATGACTTAGGTTCATATATTGCAATGGGAATAGCAGGAATATTTTTATTTCATATGGTAGAAAACATAGGGATGACAATAGGACTATTACCAATTACTGGAGTACCACTTCCTTTTGTAAGTTATGGAGGAAGCTCACTTTTAACAAATTTAATATTAGTAGCACTATTATTAAATATTAGTGGAAGAAGACAAAAAACAATATTTGTAGAATAACGCTTTTTGTACCTGTTTTTGGGGACGGAGCAAAAAAGACAGTTACAAAGAAATTGAACAAAGCAATGTCAAGGGAGAAAGCAATGTACTTAAAAGAATTAAAAATAGGAAATGTAACTTTAGAAAATAATATTATTTTAGCTCCAATGGCAGGAATTACAGATAAAGCCTTTAGAAGAGTTTGCAAAGAATATGGAGCAGGTTTAGTATGCACGGAAATGGTAAGTAGCAAAGGCTTATATTATAAAGATGATAAAACAAAATTATTATTAGATACTACAGATGAAAAAAGGCCAATATCTATGCAAATATTTGGAAGTGATGTGGAAACTATGGGATATGCCGCACAATATGTTTCAAAATTAGCAGATATTGTAGATATAAATATGGGATGTCCAGCACCAAAAGTTGTAAAAAATGGCGATGGAAGTAGATTGTTATTAGACCTAGAATTAGTAGGAAAAATAGTAAAAGAAGTAGTAGAAAAGTCAACAGTTCCAGTTACAGTAAAAATAAGAAAAGGCTGGAATAATGAAAACATAGTTGCAGTAGAAGCGGCTAAAATAATTGAAAAAATGGGAGCTTCAGCTATTATAATTCATGGAAGAACAAGGGAAGAGTATTATTCAGGCAAAGCAGATTGGGAGATTATAAAAAAAGTAAAAGAGGCAGTAAATATTCCAGTTATAGGAAATGGAGATATAAAATCAAAAGAAGATGCAGCTAAAATGTTTGAACAAACTGGAGTAGATGGAATAATGATAGGAAGAGCTGCTTTAGGAAATCCATGGATTTTTGAAGAAATAATTTCATATTTAAAAGGTGAAAATATAAGAGAAGTAGCAAGCAAAGAAAAGTTGCAAACTATGCTAAAACATATAGAGTGGGAAGTAGAGGAAAAAGGAGAAATAGTTGGAATTAAAGAATTAAGAAAACATATGTCAGCATATATAAAAAATATGCCAAATGCAGCTATGCTAAGAGAAAAGATAAATAAAATTGAAACTAAAAAAGAATTAGAAACTTGTCTAAAAGAATACTTTAATATGTAAAGAAATATAATAAAGAAGAATAGGTAAATAAATATCTATTCTTTTTTCTTTTTATATGGCTAAAGTTTTAATTGTATAATTTGAACAATTATAAAAAGAAAATTAAAAATATTATAGAAAGAGAGAGGAAATATGAAAAGTAAAAAGCTTATAATAATTTTAATTATCGCATTTGTTATTATTTCAATTTCAATTTTTTTAATTTTAAATTATAAAAAATTAAAAGGTGGAAATACTATAGTTAACCAATCAGAGGAAAATATTATAAATTCAATTTTAAATATTAAGGCATATAGTGCAAAGTTAGATGTAACAATAGAAACTAATAAAAATAAAAACAAATATGTAATAAGCCAAAAAATAGAAAATGGAGAAGCCACACAAGAAGTATTAGAGCCGGAAAACATTGCTGGAGTAATAACAAAATATGATGGAAAAGATTTAAAAGTAATAAACAACAAATTAAATTTAGAAACAACCTTTCAAAATTGTCAGTATATTGTAGAAAATAGGCTGTGGCTAGACTCCTTTATAAAAGAATATAAAGAAAGCGAAAATAAAAAAGTAAACAGTAATAAAAAAGAAATAATATTAGAAGTAAAAAATAGTGGCAATGTATATAATACGTTAAAAAAATTATATATAGACAAACAAACAGGTAAACCTATAAAAATGGAAGTAGAAGATATTAACAAAAAAATGCTAGTCTACATATTATATACAGAGATGACAATCTCATAAATATTTATAATATTTAAAATATATCTAAAGACCTTTGATACGGAGAAATATTGGGAGTGATAGACAAATGATAATAAAAAGAGGAGATATGTTTTATGCAGATTTAAGTCCAGTTATAGGTTCAGAACAAGGTGGAGTAAGACCAGTAGTTATAATTCAAAATGATATAGGAAATAAACATAGTCCTACTGTTATTGCGGCAGCAATTACATCACAAACAGGCAAAAATAAATTGCCAACACATATAGAAATAGGAATGGAAAATAGTGGACTAAAGGCGGATTCTGTAGTTCTTGCAGAACAAATAAGAACAATAGATAAAAGTAGGCTAAAAGAAAAAATAGGGCATATTGAGGACGATGAAGTAATGAACAAAATAAACAGCGCATTAGGAGTAAGCTTTGGGTTAGAATAGTGACGCTATTTAGGCTCCATTGGGGACGTTTCCGTTTGGTTAAGCTGTCCCTTTTGGAGTGTTAGATTTTTAATTTTTTTATTATATCAATTTCATTGTATAATTTTGCTTTTACGTTTTCTCTAGTAGCTATAGCTTCACGATATTCTGTTAAAACTTGTTGATAATTTTCAAAAGTTTCTCCAGTTTGAAATAACATTCTCATTCCTTCTCTATAATATTCTTTATCTTTATCCTTTTTAGCTTTTTGACTTTTTAAATCATATTTTTCAATTTGCTCTAAACGTTTTACTTGCTCTTTTAAATAATTTATATAGTCCATTACACAACTAATTTCGTATAAAGTATCATCTATAACAACCTTAAATAAAGCTTTTAAGGCTTTACTATTAATTTTTCCTACGTTATAGTTTTGCTTTAAAGAATCTAAAGCAACAGTTTTTATATAGTCTGTTGGTCTGGCATCATGGATAAGTTCTTTTAAAGTTTCAGAAATGTTGATGTGAGTGGTGTATTGCCTTTTTGTAACAATTGCATCATATTCGTCAGCCACACGTATAATTTGAGCAACATATGGAATTTCATCTTTTGTTAAACCTTGAGGATATCCTGTTCCATTTAATGCTTCATGATGATATAAAGGACCGTCTGCATAAGGTCTTAACTTTATGTCTTTCATACACATTTCATACCCTAAAGTAGTATGAGTTTTTATTACTTCATATTCCTCATCAGTTAAGCTTCCGGGCTTATTTAAAATTTCTGGTGGAATAAATAATTTACCAATATCATGTAAATAGCCACATATAGTAGCATGTATAGTAAAAAACTTTTTACAATGCAAATATTCACATATACGACAAACTAAATTGGCAACATTTTCACTATGTCGTTTTGTAAATACATCTAGCCTTTCAAGCATAGATAACTGGTATTTCATTGTATCATCTAAATTGTAGGATTTTAGGTTTGTTGAACTGTAAAAATCTATTTTTTCATTTCTCATATGTTAGGCACCTCTTTTTATTTTTTACTAGCTAAATGATAACACAAGCAAAAATATAATGCAATAAGTAAATAATTTAAGTTTAGGTTTTTTCAGAAATTAGTGAAAACATCTTGATTTTTGCCAAGAATTATGGTAAAAATATATTGAGCGGTATCCAAGAAACTTTCGAAGCCTTGGGTCATTTTTTTTATAAAAAAGGAGTTTCTAAATGAAAGAATACAAAACAATGGTATATAAAAGATATTGAGAAAATTGAAAATGATGAGAATTAATAAAATAATTAATAAATAAATTGGTTAGATGCGTCTGACCAATTTTGTTTTGGCAAAAGGTATGAATTTTTTATAAAAGCTTGTTTCACATCATTGACGCAAAAGGAAACGTCCCCAATGCGTCAGGTTTAAGTTGACTGTTTTATGTAAATGTGATACAATGATAGTGCATAACAGTAATACTATAATTTGAAGGGAGATTAATTGTCAATGAAAAAAGAAAATTTAAGTACTCGGTTTTCCACGGTACAGGAGTTGCGAGAAGAAATCGAAAAAGAGAAAGGGGAACTTAAAACAACAGAAGAAAAAGAAGCTGCTTTGAAAAATGAATTGAATGAATGTACCTCCGCTTTGAGAGAATTGCAAGAACAGAAAAGTAATATTCGCAAAAAATTAGTAGTTCTTAGAAGTCGTAGATCAGGATTAGCAAAAATTCTTTTCGAAGAAATTAAAAATGAATATAAAAACATAGAACAAGTAATAAGTTCTAAAAAAAATGAAAAAGGTGAAATTCAACAAGCTTTGAACAGCATACAAAAAAGTATGGAAGAGCTTAAGAAAAACATTAAACAGAAAGAAGAAGAACCGGATATCTATATTGATATACAATGTAGCATCATGGTGAATGAGTTCATTACGTATATGAAAAAGAATATAAAGGAATTTGGAAGGAAAATCACAAAGGAGTTTTACATTAAAGACGTAACGAAAACATTTAGGTACGTACATTATGGAAGTACGGAAGTACCGACAGGTAATATAGGAATTTATGATATGAGTAAGGAAACTTTTATTGTAATTTCAAGTGACTTTTATTTTGACATCGAATTATTTAAACATCTTGGACCTGACTGGTATAATTGCCCGATGTGTATTGACACTACTTGGTATTGCGAGTATCAAAAAAAGTTTAAATCAGAATTGTTAAAAATTCTTAAGAAAGAGTTTAACATTGATGAGTTTGAATTGACAATTAAAGATGAAGGTTTCACTTTAGATTTAAGGTGAATCTTGAGTAAAAAAGCACAAGTAATCATGGAATTGATTACTTGTGCTTTTTGCACATTAAAAGATAAAAATGAACTTGACAAAAATATGCTAAAAATATATAATTTTAGCATATTATAGCGAAATTTATAAAAAGCAAGTAAGGGTGAAAAAAATGTATTTAAAAAGACTAGAACTACAAGGATTTAAATCTTTTGCAGATAAAACAATGTTAGAATTCAAGCCAGGAATTACAGCTGTAATTGGACCAAATGGATCTGGAAAAAGTAACATATCAGATAGTATTAGATGGGTATTAGGAGAACAAAGCATGAAATCTCTAAGAGGTGCTACTTCTTCTGATATTATTTTTGCTGGAACACAAAATAGAAAATCATTAGGTTTTGCAGAAGCATCTATAGTAATAGACAATTCAGATGGTAAGCTTCCTATTGAATATAATGAGGTAACTGTTACAAGAAAAATTTATAGAAGCGGAGAAACAGGGTATTTTATAAATAAAACACCTTGTAGATTAAAAGATATATTAGAACTATTTATGGATACAGGTATTGGAAAAGACGGATATTCTATAATCGGACAAGGTAAAATAGATGAAATATTAAGCAACAAATCTGAAGATAGACGACGTATTTTTGAAGAGGCTGCAGGAATTGTAAAATATAGAACAAGAAAGCAAGAATCTGAGAAGAAATTAGAGCAAACTAAATTAAATTTACTTCGTATAAATGACATTTTAACTGAAATAGAAGGAAACATAGAACCACTTAAAATTCAATCTGAAAAAGCAAAGAAATTTTTAGATTTAAGAGAAGAATTAAAAGGCATTGAAGTAGGCTTATTTATCTACAACATAGAAACATATAAAACAAAATTAGAAGAAATTATAAAAGATGAAGAAATATTCAAAAATCAATATGATGACGAAAATGAAAAGTTTGAAAAAGTAAAACAATTAAAAGAAGAACTAAAAGCACAAGTAGATGAAATGACAGAAAAAATAGAACAAATGCAAAATATTGGTTTTGAAAGTTCAAATAAAATTGAAAAAATTAATTCTGAAATTAATGTTATGCAAGAAAGAAAAGTAAATAATGAACAAAATGCAAAGCGTTTTGAAGAGGAAATAACAGAAATAACAGAAAAAATAGAAGAATTAGAAGAAGAGAAAAAACAAAAACAAGATAAAAAGGTAGGACTAAATCAAAATAGAGAAAAGTTTGAAAAAGAACTTGCAGAAAAACAAGCTCAGTTAGAAGAGATAACTAAAAAATTAACTTCAAAAGAATTAGAAATAGAGGCTAAAAAGCAAAAAGTTGAGCAAGATGTAGATAAAAAATATGAAGTAGCATCTGAAATTAATACACAAGATATCAATTTTGAAAACTTAGAAAAAAGGCAAAAAACTATAAAACAAGAAATTCAAACAGCAATTTCTGAATTAGATAGCGCTCGTATGAAAAAGCAAGAACTTTCTAAAGGTTTTTATGATATTGAAGCTAAAAAGAATGAAGCAACCACTAAATTAGAAAAAATTAAAGAAGAAAAAGAAAAAGCATCAGCAAAATTAAAAGAATATGACAGCAAAATTAATAATGTTGTTTATGATACAAGAATGAAAGATTCTAGGCTTAAATTTTTAATAGAAACAGAAAAAGAAAAAGAAGGATACACAAAGAGTGTTAAAAATTTACTTATAGAATGTGAAAAAAATGCTACTTTAAAAAAAGGTATGCATGGGGTTTTGGCAAATTTAATTTCTACACCAAAGGAATATGAAACAGCAATAGAAATGTGCTTAGGTGCAGCACTTCAAAATATTATTACAGATACAGAAGAAGATGCTAAAAAATTAATAGAATTTTTAAGAAATGGAAATTTAGGAAGAGCATCATTCTTACCAATTACATCTGTAAAAGGTAAAAAAATAGAAAACATTAAACAAAGTGGAATTGATGGAGTTATAGGAATTGCTTCAGACTTAGTAAAATACCAAAGCAAGTATGAGCAAATTGTATTAAATTTACTTGGAAGAACAGTTATAGTAGAAGACATGAATAACGCTATTGCTCTAGCTAAAAAGAACAATTATCAATTTAGAATTGTAACATTAAAGGGAGATTTAATTAATCCTACAGGTGCAATTACTGGTGGTAGTGTTATATCTAAAACAGTAAACATTTTAGGTAGAGGTAGAGAAATTGAGGATTTAGAAAAACAAATTAAAAAGCTAGAAAAACAAAAACAAGAGTTAGAAGAAGAAAAACAAAAATACGAAAAATCAGTTGAAACTACTTTAAAAACATCAGAAGAATTAGAAAAAAATATGCAAGAAATTGATATTGTATATGCAACTGAAAAACAAAAAATGGTTTCTATAGAAGAAAATATAGAAAAGGCAGAAAATAGACTAAATAAGCTAAAAGAAGAAACCTCAAATATTGAAGAAGAGAAAAAAGTAAATAGAGAAGTTAAAAAGCAAAAAGAAGATGAAATAGCAAGTTTAACAAAAGAAATAGAAGAATTAAATGTAGTAATAGAAGAATTTGCAAAGACTAATAAAGATAACCAAACTTACATAGATGATTTAAACTTTGATATTACAAATTTAAAAATATCAGTATCTTCATTTGATGAAAGCAATATGTCAATAGACGAAATGATAGAAAGAATTAATCAAGATATTGAAAATAGCAATACAAGTATAAACAATAAGAAAATTCAAATTAGCGCTATTAAAGATGAAAATAGTGCAATAGATACATCTATAGAAGCTTCAAAACAAGAAATAGAAAAAATAAAACAAGAAGTTTCAAATAGTTCTAAGATAGTAGAAGATTTAAAAGCAAATAGAACCAAAAATAATGAAAAATTAGTTAAATTAGAACAAGATATTACAGATAAATTTAAAATACTAGAGGATGTAAAAGAACAACTAGTAAAAATAGATGTAAAGAAAACTAAAATAGAACAAGATAAAGAGCAACTTGTAAATCATCTTTGGGAAGAATATGAAATAACTCCTAATAATGCAGAAGAATACGAAAGACCAACAAACATAGCAGTTGCACAAAAACAAGTACATGATTTAAGAAATCAAATTAAAAACTTAGGAAGCATAAATGTAGATTCAATAGAAGAATACAAAAAGACAAAAGAACGTTACGAATTTATGAATGAACAACGTTTAGACTTGGAAAATACAAGTGCTAAATTGAGAAAAATGATTTCAGAAATGACAGAAACCATGAAAACTCAATTTGCAGAAAAATTTGCAATAATAAATAAAAACTTTAATGAAGTATTTGTTGAATTGTTTGGCGGAGGAAAGGCAGAACTTATATTACAAGACGAATCAAACATATTAGAGTGTGGAATAGATATTCAAGCACAACCAACAGGAAAGAAACTTCAAAATATGATGCTTCTATCTGGTGGTGAAAAAGCATTTACAGCAATAGCCTTGTTGTTTGCAATATTAAAAATAAATCCTGCACCATTTTGCATATTAGACGAAATTGAAGCAGCACTAGATGATGTTAATGTATACAGATATGCGGAATATTTGAAAAAGTTTAGTAAAGAAACGCAGTTCTTAGTTATTACTCATAGAAAGGGAACTATGGAAGCGGCAGACACAGTATATGGCGTAACAATGGAGGAAAATGGTATAAGCAAACTACTTTCAATGAAACTATGAACAGTAGGGACGGTCCTTTTCGTTCCGATTTCGGAACACTTGGGACACTCCTT
>USFC01000008.1 GCA_900553865.1 uncultured Clostridium sp. | reverse complement strand
AAAATTTAGTGCTAATAAATAAAAATTTTTAAGACATTTTCAAAAATGATTGACAGGGGAAGGAATAAAAATGTTAGATGTAACAGAACAATATAACAATGAATGTTATAACAATTTTTATGCAAAATCAATTGACTGGGATGCTTATTATGAGCATTTAGCAGAAGAGGAAGATAGAGAATGGGAGGATAACGACAATGAGTAATGAATTAATAGTAGTTAAGCAATTGCCAATCATACAAGAAAGGTTAAAAGAGCTATCAACAGAAATAGAGAGAAAAGTTGAAAATGCAAAAAGTTTAATCTGTACAGAAGAAACTATAAAAGAAGTTAAACAAGTAAGGGCAGATTTAAATAAAGAATTTAAAGATTTAGAAATACAAAGAAAACTAGTAAAAGAACAAGTACTAGCACCTTATATGCAATTTGAAGAAGTTTATAAACAATATGTATCAGACAAATACAAAAATGCTGATATCGAATTAAAAAATAAGGTAGATAGTGTAGAAAATGAATTAAAAGCGAAAAAGGAACAAGAAATAAAAGATTATTTTGAAGAATACAAAACAGCTAATAATATTGATTTTGTTTCATATGGACAAGCAAGAATAAATGTAACATTATCAGCAAGTATGAAAAGTTTAAAGGAACAAGTAAAACAATTTATAGACAAAATAGTAGATGATTTAAAACTAATTGAAACACAAGAACATAAAGCAGAAATATTAGTTGAATATAAACAGACATTAAATGTAGCACAAGCAATAACAATGGTAACAAATAGATTTAAAGCAATAGAGGAAGAAAAGAAAAAAGAAGAACAAAAAACAGTACATATTGAAATGAATGAAAATCACGAAATAACTCAAAAAAGTTATGAACAATTAGAAAATATATTTAACAAACCTTTAGAACAACCAAAAGAAGAAAAACAAGAAGAAGTATTAATATTAAAATTTACAGTAAAAGGAACAATAACAAAGCTAAAAGAATTAAAACAATTTTTAGAAAATGGAGGATACGATTATGAGTAATGAAGTGCAAAAAACAAACAATGAATTAATGGTCAAATTTGATATTGATGGAAATGAAATTAAATTAACACCAAGTATAGTACAAGAATATATAGTAGGAACAGATGCTAAAATAACAAATCAAGAGTTCAAATTATTTACAGAGCTTTGCAAAGTTAGAAAATTAAATCCATTTTTAAGAGAAGCATATTTAATTAAATATAAGGCAGGAGTACCTGCACAATTAGTAGTAGGAAAAGATGCAATTTTAAAAAGAGCAGTATTAAATCCAAATTATGACGGAATGGAAAGTGGAATTATAGTTCAAAAAGAAGATGGAAGTGTGGAAGAAAGACAAGGAACATTTAGATTAGGAACAGATCAACTCGTTGGTGGCTGGGCTAGAGTATTCAGAAAAGACTGGACACATCCTATATATTCAAGTGTAAGTTTTAATGAGGTAGCACAAAAGACAGGACAAGGGCAATTAAATTCAAATTGGGGAAGTAAAGGAGCAACAATGGTTGAAAAAGTTGCAAAAGTTAGAGCATTAAGAGAAACATTTGTTGAAGATTTGGCAGGAATGTATGAAGCAGAAGAAATGCAACAAGAAATTCCGCAACAAGATTCTATTGAAGTACAAGCAGAAATAGAAGAACAAACAGAAGATACAAAAGAGGTATCAATGAATGAACTATAAAATTATATCAAGTTGCAGTACAGGAAATGCGACAATAATTAAAGACATAATTTTAATAGATTGTGGAGTTACTTTTAAAAAATTAGAAAAATATTATAAAAATTTGAAAATAGTGTTATTAACACATATTCATTCAGACCATTTTAAGAAAGAAACAATAAAGAGGTTGGCTAAAGAAAGACCAACATTGAGATTTGCTTGTTGTGAATGGCTATTAAAACCACTTTTAGAATGCGGAGTTAAAAGAAAGAACATAGACGTACTTCAAATTGGTACGAGATACGATTATAAGTTATTTAAAATTATACCTATTAAATTATATCATGATGTACCACAATGTGGCTATAGAGTGTTATTTGACGATTATAAAGTTATATATATGACAGACACAAAAACAATTGAAGGAATAAGTGCTAAAAATTATGACTTATATCTTGTTGAGGGAAATTATGACGAAGATGAAATAGAAGAAAGAATAAAAGAAAAACAACAAGATTGCAAATATGTTTATGAATTTAGAGCAAAAGATAGTCATTTAAGTAAACAACAAGCAAGTGAATTTTTATTAAATAATATGGGAGAAAATTCAGAATATGTGCTAATGCATCAACATGTAGAGAGGTAAATATGCAAACTACAGGAATAATCAATGATATAAGTATAGATTTTAACACACGAAAACCCAAAATAAGCCTTTTATTAGACACAAATGAATTAAGTATAGTAGAAGAACTTAAAAACGAAAATAAACTAAATGTCGAATTAAAGAAATGGTACAAGAAAAGGTCTTTAGATGCAAATAGTTATTGCTGGGTTATATGCGATTTAATTGCAAAGAAGCTAACAACAAATGATGCAGTAATAACAAAAGAAGATATATACAAAGATGCAATTTCAAACATAGGCACATTTCAAGCAATGATAATAGAAGAAAAAGCATTTGAAGATTTTAAAAGAATATGGGAAAGACAAGGACTAGGATTTTTAGTTCAAGAAGTTAGCAGAAAAGATAAATGTATAAGAGTAAATTGCTATTATGGAAGTTCAACATATAACACAAAAGAAATGAGTTTATTAATAGAGTTATTAGTACAACAAGCTAAAGAATTAAACATAGAAACAAAGCCACAAGCAGAAATTAATAGTTTGTTAGAAAGTTGGGATAAGAAATGATAGTAAATAATTTAAGCAATTCATTTAACCCAGTACCAAAAAACAAAATTGAAAAGAAAAAAGAAGTTACAGCAATTAAAAAGAAAAGCAATAAATTAGCAAAACTAGAAAAGAATAGATTTAGCATAATAACAAAAGATTTAGAACATTGTTATTTATGTGCTAAACAAGGAATAAAGAATATTCAAAAAGACGACATACACGAACTAATAGAAGGCAAAAATAGACAAGTTAGTATGAAATATGGATTAGTAATACCAATTTGCAGAAAATGTCATGAAATAGTGACAAATGATAAAACTTTACAGGATAAATTGCATAAAGTTGCACAAAAAGAGTTCAAAAAGCACTATAAAACAGAAAACTTTATGCAGATATTCGGTAAAAATTATTTATAGGAAGGAGGATGTAGAAACTAATATATAACCAAAAAGTTATTGAGTTTTTACGTCCTCATTTTTCACGAAAGGAGAAAATATGGAAGGCTGGATTAGAATTTATAGACAAATTAAAAATAGTTGGATTTGGAAAGATAAAGAGCCTTTCGACAAGCGAAGTGCTTGGATTGACTTATTATTATTAGTTAATCATAAAAACAAAAAAATACCTTTTGAAAATGGTTTTATCGAAATAGAAAGAGGACAAACTTTAACATCAATAAAACAATTAGCAGAAAGATGGAATTGGTCAAGACATAAAGTAAGTAATTTTTTAAACCGACTGGAACAGGACACTATGATAGTACAAGTCAGGGACACAAGAAAAACGCTTGTAAGTATTGTAAATTACAACAAATATCAACCTATGATAGAAGAAAAGGACATACATGAGGACATACCTCGGGACAGACTTGGGACATACCGGGGACACAAACAATAATGATAATAATAATATTTATTTATATTTATTTAATATATATAGCGCAAAAATTTTTGGAAAAAACTTTGGAGAAAAAATCAAATTAATTAATCAATGCAAAAGTGAAGAAAAATACAATCAATTAACAATAGAAGAGCAGGACAAATTATTTAATAAACTAATGAATATTAAATAGGGAGGAGTAACAAATGAAGATAACACAAAAAGATAGAATAATAAATTACATAAGACAGTTTGGTTCGATAACAAGTTGGGAGGCATATAAAGATTTAGGAGTAATGCAATTAGGAGCAAGGATAGACCAACTAAAAAAGGAAGGCTACGAATTTAGGACGGAATGGAAACAAAAGAAAAATAGATTTGGAGAAGAGGTAAGTTTTAAAAGATATTATTTAGTGGATATGGTAGCAGAAAATATGAATCATATTCCAAGAATAGATTAGGAGGTAAAATGTTAGTAAAAACAAGTTTAGGAGAAATAGTAAAAAATGTTATTGAGGGAAATGTTAAAATTACAGACAATTCAATTTGTGAGAAATGTAGTAAATGTGGAGAGTGCTGTACTAATTTTCTCCCAATAAGTCAAAAGGAATTAGATAAAATACAAAAATATGTAATAGAGAATAATATACAACCACAAAAACAAATGTTGGTAATGCAAAATAGATTAACTTGCCCATATCACGATGGAAAAAAGTGCCTAATATATAAAGCCAGACCGCTAATATGTAAAGAGTTTTACTGTTACAAAAAAGCCGACATAGAAATTGCAAAGAAATTTGCAGACGACACATATTTTCCAGTTGACATGTGGAAAATAGCGCAAGAAATAGAAAAGCAGAGGAATAGCATATGAAATATAAATATCCACAATTAGAACGGAATATGCGCAAAAGCTATCGAAAATGGTTGGTGTACGGGATGTCAACAGCTGGAAAGCCTTTATTTTAAAGGAGTAAAAAGTTGTAAATATGTAAATATACCTACTGCAGAAGATAGCATAAAGCAGATTAAAGAAAATTTAGGAATACAGGAGAAAATATGGGAATAGAAGATGTTTTAAAATATACACTTACTTTTTTTCAAGATATAGACAAAAGATTAGCTGAATTAAAGAATAAACAAAGTATGTGGGATATTAAGCAAGATGAACTATTACATTATATAGAAAATCATAATTTAGATGCAGTTAAGTCTTGTAAAATAGTAAAACAATTAAAGTATGTAAGAGCAGAGCGAAGACAAGTAAAAAATGAAATAGATGTTATTAGGTCTCTAAAAGATACTTTTGTAGATAAATATAAAAATAAATTTATAGAAAAAGACTTAATACAAGCATTAAAAAATTTAAAAGAACTAGAGCAAAGGAAAAATAATCCTAAATATACATATCAGTATTTAACTGAAGAACTGGAGATAAAAGATGAAATATAAATTTGAAATAGGTAAAAGACTAATGGGGCTAAATGAATATACAGCATATAACAGAGCAAACAAATATATAGGAGCAAAAGCAAAGAAAAATGAGCAAGCATATATAATTTGGTGTATCAAAGAACAATTAGGAAATATAAAAATAGACAAGCCAGTGATAGGACATTTTACTTGGATAGAAGAGAACAAAAGGCGTGATTTAGATAATATTTGTTTTGCCAAGAAGTTTATATTAGATGCACTAGTGCAAGCAGGAGTATTACAAGACGATAATAGAAAAATAGTAACTAACTTTACAGACAGCTTTGAGTATGCAGATAAGAGTAAAGTAATAGTAGAGTTGGAGGAAATATGAGTAAACAAGATAAGAAATTAGCAATTTTAATAATTATAGTATGGATAATATACTTTGGTGGAATTTTTATAGCTACAAGAAACAAAAAAATAGTAGATAACAATTACATACAAAACCTAGAAGAAAAACTAAACATATATGAAGAAGACTACGATAGATTTTGTTTAGAAGATAGCTTAAGGCAAATGTATTAGGAAGGAGCAGAAATGGGAGAGATAGAAGTAAACGAATATGTGAGAACTAAAAATGGAGTTATAGATAAAGTAGATGCTTTATATGGAATGATAGAAAATACAGTGCATTTAGAAAATCAAAAATGGTTTGATACAAAAGCATAGTAAACCGCAGCAAGATAATATCAGAAGTTGTAGAAGTTGGAGACTATGTAAATGGAAAGCTAATACACAAAATAGACAAAGGTCCAAATTATTGTTATTTATATTACGGAAATTGTAAGAAATTTGTAGACTATCAAATCAAAACAATACTAACAAAAGAAAGTTATATGGCTAATTGCTATAAAGTAGGAGGAGAAAATGAGTGTTAAAGGAAAAGTAAAAAGATTAAATAAACAAATAAAAAACTTGCAAGAAGAATTACAAACATATCAGTTATCTAATGATAGATTAAAAGTGGAATTAGAAGAGCAAAAAGTAGTTAAACAATATACAGAACAATTAGAAAATATAGTTAAATTTGCATTGACTAATCATATAGGAAATTTAAGAGGTAGAATGCAAATAGATAGATATGGAATAGATAAAATGCAAGATTTAAGATTGAATATAGATTATTCGAATATGGATAATAGTTACATAATTAGAGTGAGTTATTAGGAGGAGAATAGATATGTTAAGAATAAGAGATGATGTAGATTTAAAAGAACTTGTTAAAAAAGTAACAAAAAGGAGTAAATAAGAGATATGGACGAAAAGGAAAAAGAAAAATATATTTTAAAATTCATGTATAGAATTTTAACAGATAGTAGAAATCAAAATAGATATTGTACAACAATGTATGGAAATTTAGATGAAGATAAAACAGTAAGATTAGGGGATTGCATAAGTTATTTAGAAAATAAGTATCAAGAGTTATTTGGAGAGGAGTAAAAAAGATATGGAAGATATAGAATTAAAAATAATTGTGATACTGGTAGTGATTTTATGGGTAGTAATGCTTTTTATAACAGGAATAAGATTAATTAGTTGGCAAAATGAATACAACAATAAGAACGAGCAGATAAAATTATTAGAACAAAGTTTAAATGAACAGATACAAGAAAAAGAAGTATATATGAGAATGTTGGAGGATTGCAATAATGGTTGATTTAATATTAGAAAAGCCAACTGTTTGTAGATATTGCGGAAATTCTGTTGTTTTTACTTCAAATGCTGAAATATACGGAAGAGAATATGGAAATGGAAAATGTTTTTTATGCAGAAATTGTGGAGCATTTGTAGGAGTACATACAGAAACATTAACACCACTTGGAACATTAGCAAATGAAGAATTAAGAAAATGGAGAAAAAAAGCACATAATGAATTTGATAAATTATGGAAGGGTAAAACAAGAGAAATGATTAGATATAATGCGTATGGTTGGTTATCAAAACAAATGAATTTAACAAGAGATGAAACACATATTGCATTGTTCGAAATAGAACAATGTAAAGAAGTTTTGAAATTATTAAATAACAGATTATTAGAGAGGAGTAAATAAAATATGAAAATATTAAAACATGGTAAAAAATTTAATAAAGAAAAAATAGTAACTTGTAATTTATGTGGTTGTAAGTTTGAATATGACAACAATGACACTGAAACAGAAAAATCATTTTGCTTTATGACATACCCACCCACATATAAAACTTATGTTAAATGTCCTGAATGTAATAAAGAAATATATTTAGGAGGTGTTTTAAATGAAAAGAAAAACAGCAGATGAGATGTTTGAAGAATTAGGATATACAAAAATATATTGTGAAGATGGATTTTTTTACCACAAAGCAAAGAATAATAAAACAATATTATTTAATCTTAAAAATAAAGAATGGTCAGTTTATGATTATGACACAGCAGAGCAAAGAGGATACGGAAATAAAGAGCTTGAAGCAATATTACTCCAAGAATATGAATTAGGATGGCTTAATTGGAAAAATTATAAATTGGAATTAAATAATATTTAGGAGGTATTTTAAGTGAAAAAAAGATTTTATTTAGAAATAAATTATGATTTTTATTCAGATGAAAAAGAGCAGGAATTAAAGGAAATAAAAAATGAAATAACTGATGTTATTTTAGATTTTACAAATGTAAAATCTGTAGATATTTTTTATGTAGGAAAATATGTGGAGGATTAGATGAAAAAAGAAATAAATAAAACAACAACTAAAGATAGCATTGAATATTTAGAATTGCAATGTATTGTCAATAATAGAATACATGATTATGTTGCAAAGTATCATAGCTATCCTAAATATATTAAATTACCTTTATGGATATTTGAATGTTTAAAACAAACAATGTGTGAAGTAGACTTAAAAATAGATTATCAAACAGAAGAATTTACATTCTTTAATTTAAAAGTTTGTGAAACTGTTAGTATAGAAAAAGCAGAAGAAATCGAGGTGTTTTAAGTGAAAGAAAATGAAGAGATAGAAGAACTTGATGATGAAAATGTTGAAGTAGAAACAGATGTAAGTTTTAATCTGTATTGGACTTGCCCTAAATGTAAAAATGATAATTGCGAATATAATATTCCAGCAGATGGACTAGTAGAATGTAAATGTGAAAAATGCTCAAATACATACACATATTATAATTGTGTATATTAGGAGGTGTTTTAAGTGAAAGAAAATAGTATAAAAGAAGATATAATAATCTTAGAACAATTAATAATAGCAAATGAAAACTGTATTAAAAATGCTAAAAATAAAGACAATCCTTTCGTGAATGTTTGGAAAATACAAAATATAGCAATAGAACATATTTTATCAGATTATAAAAGAGTATTAAAAGAGAATGAATTGTTAAGACAACAAAATATATCATATAAAAATAATATTCATGAATTAAAGGAAGTGAGGAATAAATGAACGAGGAAGAAAAGAAAGCTATTGAAGATATGCATAGATTTGCAAATGGTATTGATATGAGTTGTGTAACTGCAAGACATATGAGTTATGTAACTGCAAGACAAATGCAGATAATATTAAATTTAATAGAAAAGCTACAAAAAGAGAATGAAGAATTAAAAGAAAGAATTAGAGAATATACATTATTGATTTTACCTTATTATGTAAAAGAAAACTTTATTTCAGTTCAAAAAGTAAAAGATAAGATAGAAAAATTAGAGGAAGAACTAGAAATAATGAAAGTAGACAATATGTATGGTAGATATAAAGAATATGGTGGAAAAACAAAATGGGAAAGGTTATTTGCAACAAAATATGGGATGCATGATGCCTTACAAGAACTAATAGAAGGGAGAAAATAAAATGAATGGAAATGATAATGGATTCATAAAAAATAGAAATAAAGAAAAACAAATTTGATGAATTAATGCTAGTTAATAGTCTATTAAATAATAAAGAAGCGGAGTGATGTACAAATGACAATAAATCATATATACAACATAATAGTAAATACAATGAGTAAATTGGAAAATGTAGACTTTATAAGAATAGACCAGAGAAAATTTAATCAAGCTAAAGTAAATGAGGCATATAAGATATTAGACAACCTCAAAGATGAACTAATAAGAGAAAATATAAAAAGAAAACAGGAGGTACACGAATGAGAATAGCTAAAGAAGAATATAACAAAGCAGTAGGCTGCTTAAAGAGATATGACTATAATTGTATTAATATAGTGAATATACAGAGCGATATATTAAGTTTAAGTATAGCACCAAATGATGGATTGCCTAAGGCACCATATAGTATAGGAGATACAGTATTTAACAAAGTAACGCAATTAGAAGAAAACAAAGAGTTGGATAAAAGCATAAAGGAATATAAGGCAGTGGTACAAGCTCTAAAATTAGTAGATAAAGATTCAAAATATATATTTGAGAAAGAATTTAGAGAGAGCCAAACAAAGTGGAAAGTGATAGCGGATATGAATGTATCAGAAGAAACATATAAAAGGAGAAAAAGCAGTTTGATTTATGCTGTATTTAATGAATTAAAAAAATTTGAAAAAAATTGACCTTTTTTTGACCTTTTTTTCATAAAAAACCGTGTTAAAATAGTATCATGGAAAAAACATAAAGAATCCCTCTATGCACAGTCAGAAATGGCTCATAGGACCGAGTGCAGACTTAAAATAGTAAGAAATAGCAGAGTAGAGAAACGGAAATCTCATTTGGCTCATAACCAAAAGAAAGTAGGTTCGACTCCTACCTTTGCAACCAAACGGCTAAAAAGTAGTAGCAATTGAAAAAATGCCGTATTATTAAGAGTTAGATATATTCTAGCTCTTTTATTATGCAATTAATATGCTAGAAAGTTCAAAATATTTAATACTTTGTAAGTAGTGATATAACATAGAATGCAAATCGACAAATAAAGTCGGTTAGTTCTAGAGTGCAATATTCTATAACTATATCATTACTTAGAGAGTATTAAAAAACAAAGGAGAAATGATGAACGAATTATATAAAAGAGAGATATGTATAAATTGTGCTAATGAAAACTGTAAAGAAAGAATAGAAATCAAAACAAAAGGAGATTTGTGTATAGAACAAATATATACACGAACAACAATAAAGTGCAAAGATTTTATATGTAAGAACAAGAGAAAGAAAAGAAAGTACTATAGCTGCAGAAATAATAGCAGATTGGAGAAGAGAAGAATATTACAAAAAGAAAGCTATAAGAAATAAATGTATAGTAGATAATAAAAAACAATGTAATATTTGTAAATATGGAGAAATATGTGAGGAAAGAGTATGAAAATAGCAGAGATATTAAAAAGAACAGATAAAGAAACATATAATAAGTTAAAATCAATGTTCAATTATAAAGAATGTATGAAGAGAAAATGCAAGGACTGCAGAAAAAAGAAAGAGTGTTTTAAGGAGGAAATATGTTAAAAGAATATAAAACTAAAGAATTATTAGAAGAAATAATAAGAAGAGAAGGAACACAACATATATGTATACAACCATATGAAAAGATTACAATAGAAATTAATAACAAAAAACAAAACCTTCATTTATATGAAGGTCCAGCTAGAATTGTGTTAGTTTATGATTAAGTAATTTTAGTACAAGGATAAAAGTCTTTTATAAAATTATGAAAATACTTTATTACATATATAACACATCAAGATAGAAACTATAATGAAGAAGATGTAGTTGATATAATATCAAATTCACACGATATTATAAGAAATATAGTAGATAAATATTTTGAGGTATAAAATGAACATAAATCAAAACATAAATAAATTGGTATTTTGACAAAATATGACAGTATATGTTATCCTTTTTTTGGAGGGGATAAAATATGGAAAAAGGAAATAATGAAAAAAGCACAAGTGGTTGCTTAATAGTATTTTTTATGGTATTTCTATTAATATTTTTACCAATATTAATAGGATTATTATCAAAAGATATTAAAGTATCAAATCAAGAAAAACATGAGGCAAAACTAATTGAAGAAGGAAAAACAAAGACCCATAATGAAGTAATAAATGAAATAGCAGAAATATTAAAAAACAAAGACAAAGAAAAAATCAAAGATTACTTAGCAATTGATTATACTTATTATGACAATAATAATATAGAGCATAAATATATTAGTAGTTTCTTTAATGACTTGACCATATATACTACAGACTACGAAATTGAAGAAAGAGGAAATGACCTAAAGGACGAAGAAACTTATAGAATATATTGGAATGTTGTAGAAGATAATAAGAAAAAAGGGATAGATAAAACTAGTCAATATTACTGCTTACAGAAAATAACAATAATGTTAAAAAAAGTAGTAAAAGAAAATGAAATAACTTATGAAATAGAAAAAATAATTTTAACAGATAATTAAGAAGCACTTACAAAATGTAAGTGCTTTATTATGTTATAAAGGAAGTGATACAATGGCAAATGAGCAAAACTTGAAACCTATACGAACCAAGAAGGAAGCAAGAGAAAAAGGAAAAAAAGGTGGAATAAAATCAGGAGAAGTAAGAGCACAAAGAAAAACGTTAAGAGAGGAACTATTAGCATTATTGGGAACTAAGGTAGAAGATAAGACGATACAAGAAAAGATAAGCTTTTCACTTATTCAAGAAGCCTTGAGCGGAAATGTAAAGGCATTTGAAACTATTAGAGATACTATTGGAGAGAAACCACAAGACAAGTTAAATATATCTGGAGAAGTTAATAATCCATTTTCAGGAATGACAACAGAAGAGTTGAGAAAGATATTAAATGAATAATAATATAAAAGAAGAATTAAAAAAACAAGCACGTTTGGAATTAGCTAGACGTGATTTTTTTGAATATTGTAAATTAACTGCACCAGATTTTTATAAAGAAGATAGACAATTCTTAAAAGATATGTGTCATGAATTGCAAGGCTTTTATGAAAGTGATGATAGAATTTGTGTAATAAATATGCCGCCTCGACATGGTAAATCAAGAACTGCAGGAAAATTAGTTGAATGGGTATTTGGAAATAACAATAAAGAAAAAGTAATGACTGGTTCATATAATGAAATATTATCAACAACATTTGCAAAATCAGTTAGAGACACAATAGCATCAGAAAAGACAGAAGGAATAATAGTATATAACGATGTATTTCCTAATACAAAAATAAAATTTGGCGAATCTAGTGCAAATAAATGGGCGTTAGATGGAAGTGGACAAGCAAATTATTTAGCAACATCGCCTAAAGGAACTGCGACTGGTTTCGGATGTACTTTAATGATAATAGATGACTTAATAAAGAATGTTGAAGAGGCATACAACGAAAATGTTTTACAAAAACAAATAGATTGGTTTAACAATACAATGCTATCAAGAACAGAAACAGGATTCAAGTTAATAATTATTATGACAAGATGGTCTAGTAATGACTTAGCAGGTTATATATTAGAAAACTATGACAATGTGAGACATATAAATTATAAAGCAGTTCAAGAAAATGGTTCAATGTTGTGTGATGCAATATTAAATAAAGAAGACTATGAATTAAAAACTAAAAATATGAATAAAGACATTATATATGCAAACTACCAACAAGAGCCAATAGATGTGAAAAATAGATTATACACAGCATTTAAAACTTATGAAAAATTACCACCAGCACATTATATTATGAATTATACAGATACTGCAGACGAAGGCAATGATTACTTATGTTCAATAAATTATCAAATGTATAATGAAGAATATTACATATTAAATGTAATTTATACACAAGAAGCAATGGAAGTTACAGAGCCAGCAGTTGCAGAAATGCTAACGAAAGACAAGGTCGGAAATGCAAACATAGAAAGTAATAATGGCGGTAGAGGATTTGCAAGAAATGTAATAACAAATTTAAGGAATTTAGGTAACAGGCATACAAATGTTAGATGGTTTCATCAGGGAGACAATAAAGTTGCAAGAATATTAAGTAATTCAACAGGAGTAATGAACAATGTGTATTTTCCTATTAATTGGGAAGATAAATGGCCAGAATTTGCAAAACATTTAAAACATTATGTAAGAACTGGAAAGAATGAACATGATGATGCTGAGGACTGCTTGACAGGTGTATATGAAAATCCAAAACCTAAAAATACAAATATGGAAATGACTAATAAGTCATTTATAAAAATGTAACATCTACTAAGTAGGTGTTTTTTTAATAGGAGGAAACAATGTTAAGATATAGCAAAGAAAGATTAGCGGAAGAAAAAAGTATAACAGATATATATTTTAAAGCACAACTAGAATTAGATGTTAGAAAAGAATTATATGAGAATTTTAGAAGAAAATTAACAGATGAAGAACTTTCAAGTTTAGATGATGAAGATATAAAAGTGCCACTAGAAAGATATATATCAGTTATGTCAGCTGGTTATTTTGGAGGAAAAGCACCAACATATAAAGTAAAAGCATTTAATGAAGATAAAGATAAAATAATCAAAGAACTATTTAATCATGAAACTAACGATGAGCAGGAAATAAAAGAAATAGAATTACTTATAAAGCATATAACAGATTATAATAAAGATGGTTCACATTTCTTACATATGGTATTAGATTATTTAATAAAAAGGGCATGTTATGAAATATATTATAAAGATGAAACAACTGGAGAAATAACAATAGCAAGAAGTGATGCATTGGAGACAGTTGCTATATGGGATTATTCATTACCTAAAAATTTAATAGGTTTATACAGAATAATTCGTACATATATGGCAAATGGTGAATATCAACAAATGGTAGAATTAACAACAGCAGATGGAAAAAGATATTATTACGATACACCTGAAAAAAGAAAGATGTTTGGTACACCTGCATATGAACAAAAATTCAAAGACGAACCATTATTTAAAGAAAACGAAAAAGAAAAACAACCTAAAAAATGGGATGATGATATACCAGCAACGGCAATAGAAAATTGTGATGGAATGGCGATATTTGAACCTGTAATAAGTTTAATAAAAGCATATGAAAGATGTATTCAAAATTCAAGAAATGTATTTAAGTATAATGATGAAGCAATATTGAAAGTTAAAGGATATCAACCAGAAAATCCAATGATTATCCAAAATGAAAAAGGCGAAGACATTATAAATCCAGCGAGACAAAAAGAAGATGAATATGTATTAACAAGCAGAGTTAGATATTTAGATGGAAACAAAGATGTAAATAGTGACATAGCTTGGGTTGAAAAAAATGTAAATGATACAGCATTACAAAACCATAAAAAGACGTTAATTGACATTATTTGTTTATGCAGTTTTTGTCCTAATATGACAGACCTTGGATTTACATCAGCTGATAATAATAGTGCTTTAGAAAAGAAATTCTTTAGCTTACAACAATATATAGCCACATTTGAAGGAGATTTTCTTGAAGGATTAACAAGAAGGTGGAGAATAATATTAGAGAAATTCAATAAAGAAAAGGGCAAAACTTATGACTTTAGAGATATAGAAATAAAACTAAATAGAAATTTACCTTCTGATAAAGCAACAGACATAACAAATGCATTAAAAGTAAGAGGCTTATTACCAGATGAAACAGTTATAAATTTATTAAATCTTGATTTAGATGCAACAAGTGAATTAGCAAAAATGGATTTACAAAATGAAGAGAACATTCAGAAAAATCTAGAGCAAATGCAAATGATGGGACAAACAGAGGTAGAACAAAACGATAAAGAAGATAAACAAGACAACAAAGTAACAGACTTAACGGATACACAAAAAGCACAGAAATTGACAGCAGATAATAAGAAAGAACAAGAAAAAGCAGTTAATAAGCAAATTAATAAAGAATAGAGGTGTTTTATATGTGGGAGCAACACGATAGCTATATGAAACAATTAAAACAACTATATAATAAAACATCAAAACAAAAACAAAACAGACTTCAAGAATTACTAGATACATTTAATTTTACATCAGAAAATATATATAATATAGCAGATAATAAAACTAAAAAAAGAATAAATAATTACATAGAGCAATGGAAAGAACAGAAACTATTAACAGGCTATTTTGGATTATTAGCAAATAACATTTATGGAAGAACACGAGTAAAGAATAGTGAAATACTAGAATTACTTATTTATAGTGCATACGTAGAAGAACAAAACAAACTTGAAGAGCAAGAAAAACAAATAATGTATGAAGATACAAATTATTACTATGAAGAAGGACAAAAAGAAGTAAATAAAAAGAAAAAGTCATCAATAATTCCGATGGCTTTATTTCTTGCATTATTAGACCAACCTAATTATAGTCGGATTAACTTGGAAACAATATATTGAAACAACAATACAATATAATGCACAACAAATATATAAACAAGTAATTTTAAATATGCAACAACAAAAAGACCTAGAAATCGATTCTAGTGAGTTTCAGACAATAATAAATAGACAAAATAATCAAAAGCTTAATATAAATAATGATAAAATATCAGGTGCAATGGACTTACAAATGATAGGATTAAATAATCTGTCAAAAGTAGAAGGTATAAAGTCAACAACAGAAGATAATTCAAAAGTTAGATTTATAGCAGTAGAAGATGACAAAACAACATTGATGTGTGATAGTTTGAATAACCAAGAATTTTATATTAACAAAGAAAATATATTTGATAGATATTATGGAGAAAATCAAAAAGAATTAAGATTACAAAGAATTAGATGTAATGGATTAGTTTTAGGTTTAAATCTTCCACCTATACAGCATCATTTTCATTACTGCCGTTCAACTATTATATACAATAGTAATTATACAAGTGAAGATTTTAGAAATGGAAATGTTTTAGGAGAAGAACAATATAAATCATTAGAACAATATCTAAAAAGTATGTCTTATAAAATTAACTCAAAATTATATAATAATGAAAAATTATCAGAAGAAGATAAGGAATATATACAAAATTTAGATAATGCATTAAAAGGAATGCCAATATATAAAGGTTGGGTTAAAAGATGTGTTTATGTAAGAGATAGCGAAGATGTCTCAAATATATTGTCTATATTCAATAATGAACAAAAAATAGGACACTGGAATAGTTACATATCTTCAGCGTTAGGTGTATATGATATAAATTTTAAAATGATAATGAAAATAAAGTCTAAGACTGGAAGAAACCTATCTACATTGAATGATGAAGGTGGAGGAGAAATATTATTTATGAGAAATACAGATTTTCAACTAATTGACATAAAAAATAAAAATGGTATAATATATGTTAAATTGGAGGAATTATAGTATGGAAAAGCAAGATAGAAAAATAGAATTAACTAAACAAGAAAAAGTAAGTAGTTTAGAAGCAAAATTTTGGAACGATAAACAAGAAATAGATAAAAATACACCACTTATGAAGAAAATTGAAAAAATATGTAAAGATATAGATTTTAATAATTAAAGACAGCACTTACTAACAAGTAGGTGCTTTTATTATGGAAAGAAGGTGGAAAACAATGAACAATAGAGCAAAATATATAGCCGTAGATGAAGAAAAAAATAACAGAATACAACACGTTAGAGAATGCTTTTCAATTATTTATGATGAAATTGATTTAAAGTGTAAGCCAAGTAGAGAAACATCACTTGCATTAACAAAATTGGAAGAGGCTCAATTTTGGGCTATAAAAGGAATAACAAGGGAGGAAAAATAACATGTGGTTATTAGTTTTAATATTAAGTATTAAATTACAAATGCCAACTTGGTATTGGATTATATTTACTATAATTACAATATTTAGACCATTGATAGGAATGTTTAAATATAGGTTTAATGAAAACTTTTTTGAAGAATACGGAAATAAATAAGTTATCAACATTTTATAATTATAAATTTTTAGACGTAGACGTGCGTCTATTTTTTTATGCCTTTTTACTGGAGCAGGCTATAAAGAACAACAGAATATTAAGTAACAATTTGGGCTATAGAGAACAAATTGAGACAAGGAGAAAAAATGGAAGAAGAAAAGAAAGGAACTGGGGCAGAAATTACACCTGAAACAGAACCAGAAAAAGAAATCTCATTAGATGAATTATTAGCTAGTAATAAAAAATATCAAAGTGAATACGACAAAAAAGTTGCACAAGCTATGAATACAAGACTAGATAATGAAAGAAAAAAATGGGAAGAAGAACAAAAAAACAAATTAGAAGAGGCTGAAAAACTTGCAAAGATGGATGCAGATGAGAAGAAAAACTATGAACTAGAACAATGGAAAACTAGGGCAGAGAAAGCAGAAAAACAAAATTCAATAAATGAATTAAAATCTGAAACTATTAAGCAAGCAACAGCAAAAGGAATACCATTAGATTTTATAACTTTTAACTTTGAATATGAAACAGCTGAAACAATAAAAAGTAAACTAGAAACATTAGAAAAGGCTGTAAAAAGTGAAAGAGAAAAAGTAATAAATGAGTATTCTAAAGAACCACCACCACAAACAGGTGACAATATTGAAGGTTCCAAACCAGAAAGTCAAATGACTTATGAAGAACTTTGCAAATTATCAAAATATAAAAATTAAAGAAAGAAGGTATAAAAAATGGGAGATTACACAAGTACAGGAACATTTAACAAAAAATATTTTAATGAAAGAGCATTTGGTGCTTATTATGACACAATTCCACAAGAAAGATTAAATTTATTAATAAAATCAGGAGTATTACAAGGAAACAACAAAATAAGAGAAATGTTTGCATCACAAACTGGTGCTGAATATGGAATAATTCCAATGATAGGAAGATTAAAAGGTAAACCAGTAAATTATGATGGAAAAACTAAATATGATGAAGGAAAAACATTACCAACATACAAACAAGGTGTTGTTGTTATTGGTAGAAAAGACAAATTCTATGAAGATGATTTTACATACGATGTAACATCTAAAAAAGATTTTATGAGTCAAGTTGCAGACCAACTAGGAGATTATTGGGATAGTGCATGGGAAGATGTATTATTAATTATAACAAAAGCATTATTCTCTATGAAATCTGATGCAGGCAAAGTTTTTGCATCAAAACATACATATGATATATCAGGAGAAACAGAGTCAGCAGTAGCCGAAACTACATTAAATACTGCATTGCAAAAAGCATGTGGTGATAGAAGAAGAAACTTCAAATTAGCAGTGGCAAACTCTGTAATAGTGACAAATCTAGAAGGTAAAAAGTTAGTAACAAATTTAAGATATAATGATCCAAATGGAATCGAAAGAGAATTAAATGTTTATACATGGAATGGAAAATTATTAATTGAATATGATGAAATAACAGAAGAAGAGGGAAAACCAACATATGCAAAAACTTCTGATACATCTTTGACAGAAGGAAAAACATATTATACAAAGAGTGGTTCAGGAGTTAGTACAAAATATACTCCAGTAGAAAACCCTACAGTAGGAGATATTGCAAACTACTATGAAGTTTCAGGATATGGAGATTCTAAGTATGTTACTTATGTTTTCGGAAAAGGAGCATTTGACTATGAAGACTTAGGAGCAAAAGTACCTCATGAAATGGATAGAGATGCTGACAATGATAGAGATTACTTATATGAAAGACAAAGAAAAGTAATGGCTCCTCATGGTGTTAGTTACTTAATGAAAAATCAAGCAACAGATTCACCAACAGATGAAGAATTAGCAGATGGAGCAAACTGGGATTTAGTAGTAGGTTCTGATGGAAATACATATAACCATAAAGAAATTGCTATAGCAAGAATAATCTCAAAAGGATAGAAAGGAAGGCAATAGATGTTAGAACAAATAAAACAAAGATTAGGAGCAAATTATATTGAAAATACAGATAATATAATACAAGACATCATAGTAGATATGACTTCTATTGCCTGTGATGCTTCTAATCGTAAAGAAACTGATAAAAAATTATTTCCATATATAAAAAAAGCTGTTATTTCCGAATACAATGCAAGAGGTGCAGAAGGTCTTTTATCAAGAAATGAAGGAAGTATTTCCTCATCATTCAATGATATAGAAAAGAAACTACGAATAGATGTAGTTTCAATAAGGATATTCAAGTAATGTTATTACGAGATTTAACAAAAGTACATATATCAGAATATGAAGAGATAGAAGACCACGGCGAAACAGAAAAAAAATGGGAATATAAAAGCATAGCTTGGCTAAACATGCAACAAGACGTAAATGAACTAGACAAAAAGTCTACAGGAGAAGTAGATTATAGTATTTATAAAGGTAGAAGTACAAGAGATTACGAAATAGAAAAAGGTGACGGAGTATCATTTGAAGACGTCTCAAAACTAGAGGAGTTTATTCCTGAATATAGAGTATTAGATAAAAATAAAATAGGAAATACATATGTATATAGAATGGAGAAAATGCAAAAATGATAAGCTGTGATATAAAAATAAAACATAATTTCAAAAATATTAATGCTATAATTCAAAAACTACCACAAACTGCAAAAATAATAACTGAAGATATACTAAAAAATATTCAAGGGTATGCAGTAAAACTAGAAAAAAGCCATAAAGAAGATGGTATAATAGTAGAAATGATAGATATGTCTACAAAAGAAGTAAAAGGAAGGGTCTATGCTGACCCTTCTAAATTTATGACTGAAAATGGACAATCTTATTTATGGTTTGAATATTTTGGAACAGGACAATGGGCAGAACAAGAACATATAGGAAAAACAAAACACTTTATTGAATCAGGTTATACAGAATGGTATATACCTATAAACAAAGTAGGAAGAACATTAAATTATCCTATTGTAACAATAAGTGGAAAACAATTTTATGTAGCAGTTCGGAGCAAAAGCAAATCATTTTTTAGGAGATGCAGAATTTAAAAGTAGAAATGAAAATACAGAAATAGTTAAAGAAAAACTGAATGAAATGTTAAAGGAGTGTACAAAATGAAAGATTTAAGTATAAAAGAGTTTAGCGATTTAGTATATGAAAAGCTAGAAAATTTGTATAAAAATAAACCAATTTTAAGTAATCCAAATACAGAAAGTAAATTTCCTATATTGGAATTACACACACCTTTAAAGTCAGTAAATTTAACAGAAAATGGATTTCCAATTCGTTCTACATTTCAAATTTCAATAACTTGTTGGAATGAAAAGCAAAGACAAGCAATGCAAATGACAGACGAAGTTGATACAAAACTTCAAGAATTAAATTTTATAAGGACAAATACCAGTCCTGCAACATATGACCCTATATTGCAAAAATATGGTATAACAATAACATTTGAAGTTCGTTATAATTCTATAACGAGCTCTTTTAATTTAAGATAGGAGGAATTAAAAATGGGAGATGCAGTAACACCAAAAACAACAACACCACAAGTTGCAATGAAAGCAAAGGTATCTTATTCAACAACATTAACAGGAGATAGAATAAGTATAGGTTATGTTCAAAAAGTAGGTCAATTGAAAACTTTAAAAGAAGGACAAACATATAGTGCTCTAGATTTAGAAGAAGAAAGAATGGCAAAAGGAAAAAGAAAAGCAGAGACAGTAGATATTGAAATGATGTTTATTCAAGAAACACATAAAGCTATTCAAGCTATAGCTGATGCAGATACAACTATATTCTTATTCTTAGAATATCCAGAAACAACAGCATCAGTTGATAATAAACCATTAGTTCAGTCAGTAAAATGCACTGTTGATATAGCAGGACAAGAAATGAATGATGGAGACTTTATAAAAGACACAATGAGAGTATATAAAGAGTCAAAAGTAGTAGAAACAGATGGATACCCAGTAGAAGGAGATTCAACAAAATTTTAATAAGGGAAGGCTGAAAAGTCTTCTCTCTTTTGCAAAGGAGAGAAATTAAATGATAATAGAAACAAAAAATAAAACAATTAATTTAGTACTAAAAACAAGAAAAATAGTAGAAATAGCTAATCTACTAAAAAACAAAAACTTCGAAGAAGTATTTACAAAAGCATACTCTATATTAGATGGAGAAGCACTTTCAAAAATAATATTTAAATTAGCAGAAGATGAAGAAGGTAAAAGTGCATTTGCATCATCAAATGAAGTATATGATTTTATAGATGATTGTAGAACAGAAGGAATAACAATAAATGATTTATATGAAAAGATTGCAGAGGCTTTGAATGATGAGGGTTTTTTCAAAAAGAAAATGAACAAGAAAGAACTAAAAGAAATGATATCAAATCCTTTATTAACAATGAATATGAACGATTTAATTCGAAAATCAGCAGAGACAGCTATAGGGGAAATAGCAAAACAAGAATTTCAAACTCACATGGATTAGATAATATTATATTAGATATAAAAAAATCTAATAATCTAGTAGAACTAATTTATTCAATGGAAAGTCTTGCTTACTATTTTGATATGAAACCACAGGAATTTTGGAATAGTAGATATATAGAAATCAATAAATATTGTCAAGCACATTTAATTAAGATAATGGATGATTTAAAAAGGGAAATAATTCTTCAAGAAGCGGTAACCAATAAATTAATAGCAGGTGATTGCATGAATCAAAATGCAAAAATTATATTAATAAAAGATAATTATCCAGAACTTTTTAAGGAAGATGAAGAAGAACAAACTTTAGAAGAGCAAAGAAGAATTTTTAAAGGATAATATAAAAATTGAAATTATCGCAAGAAACGACAAATTTCGACAATAAAATATGATATAATACGACATATAAAAATAGAAGGAGGAATTTGTTATGGAACAAACAAAGAAAAGTGGCTTTGCTACAGCAAGTTTAGTATTAGGAATAATAGGAATATGCACATCATTTATTCCAATAGTAAATAATTTATCATTTATAATGGGAATTTTAGCAGTTATATTTGGTATAGTATCACTAACTAAAAAAGCAAGTAAAGGAATGGCAATAGCAGGAATAATACTTTCAATACTTACAATAATAATAACAATAAATTCACAAAGAGCATTATCAGAAGGATTTAATGAAATAGGTAAAGATTTAGATAAAGTAAGCGGTAATAGTACAGCTGAAATATTAACAAATGATGTAGATGTGACATTAGGTAATTTTGAAGTTACTAAAGATAAGTATGGATTTATAAATACAAAGTTAGTCGTTAATGTAAAAAACAAGACTTCAGAAACAAAATCATTTAATATTCAAGTTGAAGCAATTGATGAAAATGGAAATAGGTTAGCTAATGACTATATTTATGCAAATAGTTTAAATGCAGGACAAAGTCAAGAATTTAAATTGTTTGAATATGTTGAAAGTGATAAACTAGATGCAATACAAAATGCCTCTTTTAAAATAGTAGAAGCATCTATGTATTAATTTTTTTTAAATAAGAAAACACTTACCTAAGTACACTTACCTAAGTAAGTGTTTTCTTATTATATTTAAAACTGCAATCGTATTGGCAGTTTTATTTTTATGACTGAAAGGGGGGAAAAGGGGAAAAATGACGATTGAAGAATTAGATATTATAGTAAATGCAAGTGTAGAAAAAGCAGTAAAAGAATTTAAAAAGCTAACTCCTTCTATAAAAAAGCAATTATCAAAAATACAAAAAGAATTTAACAATGTAAATATAAAAGATATAACTGCAAAGGTAAATATATCACAAGTATCTAAAGAGATGAAAAAAGCCAAAAAACAAATTCAAAATATATTTGATCCAGGTGATATAAGTAATATAATTATTACACATAATAAAAGAAAATTTAAACTAAAAAATATAAATATAAAAGGATATTCAAGAGAATTTGATGCATTAAAAGGTAAAACATACGATATGGGTAAGATGATAGATATATCCAATTATAAAAAGAAATTAGAAAAAGCTAGAATAGAATTAGAAAAGGCTAAAAAAGAAGCAGAAGGAAAATGGCAAGAGATACCAATAGGAAAAGGATTTAAATATGATATTAATTTAAATCAAAAGTTTGTAGATAATTACAATAAAGTAAGTGAAATAGTTTCTAAAACAAAACAAGAACAAACAAAACTAAAACAAGAAATAAATAAAACTAAAGAATCGACAAAAAGTTTAAAGAATACATTTAATCAAATGCCAAAAATAACACAAAATATTACAAATTATATAAAAGGAATGGGCAATAGTTTAAAAGATGGTATTGGAAAAGTATTAAGATATGCAGTTGCTTTGATTGGATTGAGAAGTATATATCAAACATTAAAAAATTGTGCTACTAGTTGGCTATCAAGTCAAAATGCACAAGCACAACAATTAAGTGCTAATATTGAATATATGAAATATGCAATGGGAAGTGTGTTTGCTCCAATAATACAATTTGTAACTAACTTGATATATAACTTAATGAAAGCAGTTCAAAGTTTAGTGTATGCATTTAGTGGAGTAAATATATTCGCAAAAGCTACAGCAAATTCAATGAAAAGTGCATCAAATAGTGCAAAACAAACCAACAAATCATTAAGTAGTGTACATAGCGAAATAAATAATGTTTCAGATAATAATAGTAATGAAAATGGAAGTGCAACACCTAGTATTGATTTATCACAAGTAGATAATTCTATGCTTACATGGGCTAACAAATGGAAAGAAAAACTAAGCAAATTCTTTGCACCATTTAAAGAAGCATGGAATAATCAAGGACAAAAAACAATTAATAGTGCAAAAAATGCTTTTGAAAGAATAAAAGAAGCAGTAATATCTGTAGGAAAATCCTGGAATGAAGTATGGTCTAGTGGTACAGGACAACAAACAATAGAATTGATATTAAAAATATTTCAAAATATATGTGATAGTATAGCGAATATTGCAAATGCATGGAACAATGCATGGAATACTGATAATAAAGGGACAGAATTAATTCAAACAATGTGGGATGCTTTGAATAAACTATTAACTTTAATAGAAATACTAACTAACAAAATAAAAGAATTTACTTCTGATCCTATTGTGCAAGAATATTTTCAAAATGCAATAGAAATGGTGACTAACTTCTTGAAAGCTTTAGGAGGTTTAATTGAGTTTTTAACAGGAGTATTTACTGGTGATTGGGAGAAAGCATGGAGTGGATTAAAAGATTTTGTATCAGGAATATTTGGAATGATATGGAATGTAATAAATAGCAAAATATTAATGGTAAAAGCAATAATATCAAATGTGCTAGAAGGAATAAAAAATACATGGAGTAATATTTGGGATGGAATAAAGAATTTTGCTACTAATATTTGGGACAACTTATTAAATAAGATAGATTCTATATTTCCTGGAATGAGAAACATTATAGAAACTAATATAATTAATGTAAAAAACAAGATAAATGAAGTTTTAAATAGTATAAAATCAATATGGAATAATATTTGGGGTGGAATTAAAAATAAAACTTCTGAAATATGGAATAATATATGGCTTGCGATAAGAAATCCTATAAATTGGATTTTAGGCGGAGTAGAAAAAATGACAAATGGAGTAGTTACAGGAGTAAATAAGGTAATCCGTTCATTAAATAATATGCATTTTAAAATGCCAGATTGGTTAGGTGGAGGTTCTTTTGGTATAAATATGCCTACAATGAGTGGAGTATCTTTACCACGATTAGCAAAAGGTAATGTTGCATATGATGAAACTCTTGCAGTATTTGGTGAATATTCTGGAGCAAGAAGTAACCCAGAAATTACGGCACCACAAAGCATAATGAGAGAAACATTTGAAGATGTTTTATCTAATTATGAAGGTAGTAAGTCAAATAATTCAGGAGAATTAAAGACATTAGTAATTCAATTTGGAAGTACAAAAGTAGCATTAGAAATGGAAAGATTATTGCAACAAGCACGTAGACAAAATGGAACAGCTTATGCAGAAATATAGGAGGAATTTATTATGTTATGGAAAGAACATGGAAAAACAGAAAACTTACCAACACCAAGTACATATTCAGCAGATATAGAAGATACAGACAAAGATAGTTATTCTAGTGTCGTTGATGGTTCATTAATAGATAATCCGATAGCTGTAGGAATGTTAAAGCTTTCTATGAGTTGGGACTTTAATAGTGAAGAAGAAGCGGAGAGTTTAATACAAAAAACATATAAAAATCCATTTATATTAGACATAAAAGTTCCAGTAGTAGAAGGTGGATTTTTAGAAAATGCAAAGTTTAGAGTTTCAAAAAGAAAAGTTGAAATGATAAGTACAGAGAAAGAACAGAGTACTTCCAAAACAAAATGGAAGTGCTCTTTTAATTTAATGCAAAAAGAATTGACAGAAACACAAAAAAGCATAGTGGAGGAGATGAATAGTTAATGTATCAAACAAGTGATAATTATAAATTAAAAATATATAATACACCACACATATTAAAAGTGTTTATAAATGATACAGAGATAAAATCAAAATACATATTAGATTGTAAACCTTCACAACAATTATTTTCTAACGATGAATTTACTCTAGGTTCTGTTACAGCACAAGCAATAGATTTAAAGGTGTATAAAACAGCAGTTCCCGATACTATTAATAAGGTAGAAATTAAAAGTGGAATAACTGGCGAAATTATTCCTGTTGGTATTTTTAATGTAGATGATATTAGTAAAGATGATGATTATACAATAACATTAAAATTACTAGATAATATGATTAAATTTGAGTTTAATTATGATGGTAGTACACTATTGAAAAATAATGGTGGAAAAGCTAATATAATACAAGTATTACAAGATATATGTTCAAAAGCAGGAGTAGAATTAGGTTCTACTTCTTTTTTGAATATGAATAAAGAAATTGCAGTATATGATAGTACAATTTCTGCAAGAGTTTACTTAAGCTATATATCAGAACAAGCAGGGGGATTTGCTTGTATTGGTAGAGATGGAAAACTTTATATAAAAACAATAGGAGAAACAACAGCCACATTACCTTTGAAGTACTTTCAAAACTTTAAATGGGGAGAAAAGTTTAAACTTACTCGTGTTAAATATGAAGATGGAATACAACTATTTGAAAAAGGCAATACAACAGGAAATACTTTATATATAAATCAAGATAACATGTTTATAGTAAACCAAGAGCAAATAGACAACATATATAATAAAATTAAAGATTTAGAAGTCTATAGCTTTGAGGGAGATAGTATTATAGACCCAGCCTTAGACGTTGGAGATATATTATTAATAGGTAATAAAAAAATAATCTACCAAGGTTCTAGTCAATTTTGTGGAAAATGGAAAGCAAGTATAAGTAGCAAAATACAATGTAAAGCTAAAGAAGAAACAATGTCAAGAACACCTTCTCAAAAAACTATGATTAGAAGAGTTCAGAGCAAAATAGACCAAGCAGAAGGAAAAATAACACAATTAACTCAAGAGACAAACGAACATGAAGAAAAAATAACAAAAGTAGAACAAGATGTAAATGGAATAAAGAAAACTATATCTAATAAAGCAGAATATAAAAGAAATTCAGATGGAATAACAGAAGTATATTTAGAAGGTGCAGAAAAAACAGATGTGTTAAAGCTAGAGGTAAAAGGAAATAAAACATATGAAAGTAATTTATTTCCTGGTGAACAATTATTTCCTAGTGAAGGATTGTATTCTAATATGGAAGGAAGTGAACTATTGTGAAATATAAAATAATAGTAGACAAGCAAAGTAGAAAAAATCCTTCAAGTGAAAAGAAAGAATATATAATAGATATAGAAGAACTAAGAACAAAAGGTGATATTTATGATAGTTTAATAATTACAAAAAATGAAGATTATGTAATACGTAGATTGTCATTAAGTGAATTGCAAGTACTAATCGCATTAGAAGAACCAATAAAAGAAGCTTTACCAAATTTAAATATTGAGTTATTTGAGGGAGATAATTATATTTATTTATCTGATATGACAGGAAATAAATTTTATGCAGAATACATAGTAAAAAATGAATTTACGGATATATATGTTACTAATGCTGAAATGAACTCTGCAATTAATCAAAGTGCAAGACAAATAGAATTGAATGTAAATCAAAAATTAACGACATATTCTACATTAGAAGAACTTGAAAATGCAAAAGACGAAGCAATAGAAACATCTAAAGAAAATGTAGATAATAAATTAAAAAATTACAGCACAACAGTAGAAATGAATAGTGCTATTAATATGAAAGCAGAAAGTATAACTAGTTCAGTGAGTAAAACATATAGTACAAAAACAGAAACATCAACAGCAAAGACGGAAGCAATAAATAGTGCAAATTCTAATACAGATAATAAATTAAAAAATTATACAGAAACGACTAAATTAGGAACAGCAATAGAACAAAACTATGAACATGTAAAGCTAGCATGGAACCAAATATCAGAGTTTATTCAAATGATGATAATAAATAATAATGCAAGTTTTGCAATATTAGATAGTAATAAAAAAGTAATGATGTCATTGGATAAAACAGGACAGCACTTTTACAAAAGTGATGGAACTACTATATTTGGAGAAATGGGAGTTAACAAAGAAGATAGTAATAGTTATATTAGCTTTGCAGTTGATGGTGAGTATAGTAAAGATATTTCTGACGGAATGGCCTGGGGAATTAAAACAGCTAGTGATAACAAATTTCATCCCATACTATATATTAAAAATTTTCATATGGGAACAAAACAAAGTGATGACATATATGGACAATTAGTATTAAAATATTGTGATTTAATATTACAGGGAATGAGTACAGGAATACAAACTGGTAATGTTAGAATGTATGGGAATGAATTGAATGGAATTACATTTGAGGATACGCAAAGTGGTAATAGTTTATTTAGTATTGCTCCACCAAATTCACAATTAAGTGGACAAGAGAATGGACTAATTCAAATATTAAGTTCTATTATGTTTTATGCTAATGCTGGAGGAACAAATTCTTTTAAGATTGGATTAGGAAATGAATATGTATTAATAACAGACAATGGATTAATAAGTGTACAAAATGGATCTTTACAATTTGGAACAACAGGGAATGAAGTAAGTTTTTCTTTATACGTTAAAAGTTTAGCAACAATTCATGGAAATTTAGATGTTGAAGGAAATGTATATGCAAATAACATTTCATCAGATAAAAGAATAAAGAAGAATATAAAAAATAGCAATACATGTGCTTTAGATATAATCAAAAAAATTAAACATAAAGAATTTGATAAAAAAGATGATGGAAAACATTATAACATAGGCTATATTGCACAAGATATGGAAAAAATAGACCCTAATTTTGTTATAGTGCGTCCTAAAACAGAAAAGACGGAAGAAAGATATTATATTAATGAATTACCTATCATAGCAACATTAACTAAAGCAATGCAAGAACAACAAGAACAAATAGAACAACAAAATACATTAATAAAATCTTTAATAGAAAGAATAGAAAAATTAGAAGCTAAATAAGGCTTTATTTTTTTGGGAGGAAGATATGGAAAAAATTAATTTTGAAAAAGGAACCCAAGTAAGTCCTGCAAAAGTAATGATAGATAATATTGAGCATGAAGTAACACCTGCAGTATGGAAAGGTAATACTCCGTTATCGCCATTTGTCTTAAATAAATTACAAGATAATATAGAGAATGCTATTGAGAATAAGCGATTAAAGCTTGAAGGAAAGAGTGAGCAAGAGACAAGCACACAAGGAAGAAATATATGTCCAAATAAATGGGAATTAGGAGAATATAATCAAAGCGGCGAAAAGAATGATACAACAGAAAGAGTAAGAATACCTTATTTAGTCCCTTGCAAATCAAATACTATATATTATGTGAATATGTTTTTATCTAACAGTACATACGACATTAAGTTTATATTGAGAAGTTATGATAAATCAAAAGCTTTTATAAAAAACTACAGTACTATTAATAACGCAACAACTTTTACAACAGGAACAGATGAATGTTATTTAGGAATAACAATATATGATGTAAAATCTACTACTTCTGATATTTTAAATTTAATAAAAACAGGAGTTATAAAGCCATTTATCTGTTTAAATAGTGAAACAGATAAAACATATACAGAATTTGTACCTGATAGTCCAAGTCCAGAATATCCTTCACGTATTAGAAATGTAGGAGATAATATAAATTTAGCAGAATACATAAAAAACTTATGGTTTAATAATACTTCACTAAAATTTTTAAATGCTGAAAATACTTATGGATTTGTTGCGAAAGTAAGTCCTAATACACAATATATTATTAATAAAAAATATATAGGAAATAGATTTGTAGTAGTTTCAAGTTCAACATATCCTCAAAATAATACAGATATAGTAAGAATTATATCTGCATCTAATCATAATTTAACTCAATATAAATTTAACACACAAGCAAACGAAAAATATATATTTCTTGGAGTATATGTTGGAACTGATGAAGAAGAGTTAAAGAAAGCAATAAAAGAAGTTAAAATAGAAGAAGGTTCAACAGCAACGTCTTATACTCCTTATGGCTGTGGAAGTATAGATTATGCAATAGAAGATACGAGCAACAATATTTTTAATAAAGATACAGATATAGAATTAGATGGACAATATAGAACTTATAAAAGTGGAAATATAGCAACAAATCAATATTATTATGGTGTAAAAGAAAAAGTAAAAGGAAACAAAGAATATAAAGTTTTTTCATATCAAGATTATTCAAATCTATGTTATTTTGATAAAGATATGAATTATTTGAGTGGAGAACTATTTGGGAAAAATGCAAAGGCAATTATATTTAAAACTCCTTCAAATTGTGAATATATAACTTTAGCAGTTTCAAAAAGTGGTATAAATAAATTTAGTATTACAGAAGCAAAAACAACCCATTGTCCTTTAAGTAAAGGACAAGTAATACATAAAGATGACTATATTATGAATAACAGAGTACATCAAAATAGAAAAACTGTAACACTTACTGGAAATGAGACAATAACAAGAAGAGGCTATGTTGATAGTACTAATAAAACTTATAGATATAGCATAGAATTAGGAGGAAGAGATACAAGTTCAAGAACTAATTTGATTTGTTCACATTTGCCAGTTGATGATCAATACAGCCAAAATAAATCTTTGGTATTTGGTGGAGGTTCAAATGAAGGGAATATAGTATATTTTCAATTTGTATTAGATGAAATAGGAGTAACAGATGTAACTAAAATAAGTGATTATTTAAAATCACAATATGAAAATGGTACACCAGTTATAGTAGAATATAAATTAGCAAAAGAGATAGTAACACCACTAGCAAAAGAACAAATAGAAGCATTGTATGAACTTCAAAAAGCAAAATATGTCGATAAAATGGAATTAACTTGTTTAAACGAAATAGAACCCACATTAGTAGATATAGAAAAAAGTTTAGAAGAGAGCTTATTAGACGTTGAAAAATTATTAGCAATATTGAGTCTAAATAGTTAGGTGGTGAGAAAGTGGAAAAAACAGATATACTTAAGCTTCAAGAAACAGAAGATAGAAGCAAGTCTAATATGAAAAGATTAGATGAGCACGATATAAAATTTAAAGAAATGTCAGAAAAGCTTGAAGATATTCATGAACTCACATATTCTGTTAAAACTATAGCAAATGAAACAAAACTAATGAGAGAAGATGTGAACAAACTAGATATTCGCGTTGGAGATATAGAAAAAGAACCAGCAAAAGAATATAAAGAGTCAAGAAAAGAAATAAGAAAACAAATAATAAGTTTTGTGCTAGGAATAATTTTAATGTTCCTAGCTTTTAAATTGGGTCTAAAAGACTTTGTATAGAAAGGAGATGAGATATATGGAAAAAGTAAAGAAAGTAGCAAAATACTTAACAAATATTTTAGCAATAGTAAGTGCATTAGTTGCAGGTATTAATGCAGTAGAAGGAATAACAATACCTTATGCAATACAAATAGTACAAATTATTGCAGTAGTACAAGGAGTAATAGGTACATATTTATTAGGTCAAAAGATAAGTAATAAGGAGGAAAAATAGATGGAAATAATTGAAACAAATTTAGAATTTAGAAGTCTAGAAAAGAGAAAATTAACAAGAAGAGTAATACTACATCATGCAGAAGCAAGTAATTGTACTGCGGAAGATATACATCGCTGGCATCTAAATAGAGGCTGGAGTGGCGCAGGATATCACTTTTTAGTAAGGAAAGATGGTACTACTTATAGACTTCGTCCAGAAGATTGCGTAGGAGCTCACGCATATGGTTCTAATTATGATAGTATAGGAATTTGTGCAGAAGGTAAGTATAATGAAGAAGAAATGGCAGAGGCACAAAAACAAGCTATAATAGAATTAGTTAGATATTTAGAAAATAAATATAATATGAATACAATTCAAAAACATAAAGATGTCTGTGCTACTTCTTGTCCAGGAAATAATTATCCATTTACAGAAATAGTAAATGGAATTGCTGTAAGTGGAGACGTAGAAGAAGTATTAGATATTACTACTGGAGAGATAGCAACTATACAAAACTATGTAAATGAAAAATACGGCTTTAATATAGCGGTAGACAACATATATGGTAACGAAACAAAAAAAGCTCTTGTAAAAGCATTACAAATTGAATTAAATCTACAATATAACAAAGGTTTAGCTGTAGATGGAATATTTGGTGCAAAATCTAAAGCAGGAGCAATAACAGTAAGACAAGGAGCAGAAGGAAATATCACATACTTAATTCAAGCTATGCTAATATGCCATTCATTTAATATAGATGCAGATGGTATCTTTGGACAAGCTACAGAAAATGCAATAAAAGAATTTCAAGCTAGAAATAGTTTATCTGCAGATGGAATTTGTGGTAGAAATACATTTTATGCATTATTTAGATAAAATAAAAAGGCAGATTTTATTCTGCCTTTATTTCTTTTTTACTAGCAATACAATATCCTTTTTTTGATTCGTATTTATTTCTAAAATTTTCATATTCTTCTTTAGTATGTTTAGAATCGTCAAAAAGTTCTTCTACTTCATTAGTGTGAATATTTAACGCAGAAAAAATCATATTACTTATCACCTCGCTTTCTTTTTATTTTTTATATTTCATCTCAAAATTCTCCTTCTATAGATAATACGTGAAAAATCTCCAAAAGTCAATAAAATCAAGGAATATAATTACTCTAATTCAAAATAAAAAAGGCTTAAAATGGATTGTAATGCGTTGAAATTTAGGCATTTTGAACAAAAAATATTATTTTATGTAAATTGCGTTTTAACAAATTATATGGTATAATATATTTGAATAATTTTATAAAAAACATAAAATTTATTGACTTTTAAAAAAAATATTTTTATAATAATTAAACAAGAATAATTCTTTATAAATTATGCATAATATGAAAGAGGTGAATTGTATGGAAATAGAAAAAAATATGGA